>JBPCWM010000239.1:0-35507 GCA_051009515.1 Rhizobiaceae bacterium
TATCGAAATCATCGGTATCCAGACGCTTTTGGTATTGTGCTGCGTCAACCAGGCGAATTGTGGCATCTGCTCCAAGCGCTTTAAGATTGGCCACAAACTTTCCAAGAATGCGTTCAAAGGTTGGAGAACGAATAAGGAATTCGATGGTCAGTTGCTCTCCATCGGCGTCCACCAACTTGGCTCCCTGTCGAATCCAACCGGCTTCCTTGAACAGTTGGCTGGCACGACGCAACAACTTTCGGTCACGCCCTGATCCGTCAGAAGTGGGCTGCACGGGGACCTCTTCAAATGCCGCCGGATCAACTTCGGTCTCAAGGTTTTTTAAAAGTTCCAGTTCCTTGCCTTGCGGTTTTCCAACCGCTTTGAATTCGGAGTTTTCAAAAAAGGAATTGCTGCGCTGATAGGCATTGAAAAAGAAGTTTTCGTTGGTCCATTCAAAATCAAAACAATGACCAATTGCCTGAACGGTTCTTGGATCTGACAGTTTTGCCCGTCTTTGGTTCACCGCCCAGGCCTGAAAGGAAGGTACTTTTTCAGCGTCAAACAATTGTTGCTTGGCGCGACCCTCTGCAATCGCAGGAAAGTCATATTCAGTCGCCCAAACCTTGGAGGTGAACTCCTGTCGAAAATTGACAACACCCTTTTTGAAGGCCTCGAATGCGGCCTGCCGGTCCCGATAGAACTCAATTCGAAGCACATCGAAATTATAGAGGCCGCGCGAAAACGGCATATCCGCAGCCCAATAATCCTCCACCCGCTCATATTCAATAAACGAGCCAGCTCGCGTGCGCTTCACCCGGTAAGGGCCAGAAGACAATGGCGCATCCATAGTCGAGGCCAGAAAATCGTTTTTCTCGTAATAGGCTTTTGAAAGCACAGGCATGGTTGCCACCGTCAAAATAGACCGGTCAGATTGCTTTCCGTTAAATTTAAGCTCAACCGCGTTGGCGTCCAATGCTGTTGCGGCTTCCAGGTTACGCAATACCAATGCAATTTCGGGATGGCCGTCCTTCTTCAAAAGAAGAAATGAATAAGCCACATCTTCTGCGGTAACCAGTGTCCCGTCATGCCAGCGCGCCTCCTTGCGCAGTCGGAACAGATAGGTATTGCGATCGTCTGAAATCTCGACACTTTCCGCCAGTTGCCCGTAGATCGCAGTTGGTTCATCCACTGCGCGTACCATCAGAGCATCAAAACAAAGCTCCATCCTTGGTGGTGCATTACCCTTCAAAACGAATGTATTGAGCGTGTCATATGTCTGGGGGTTCTGATTGAACCCCCAACTGGGCACAGCAAAATTGAATGTCCCACCCTTGGGCGCATCCGTATTAACATAAGAAAAATGCGAGTAGTCAGCGTCGTTTTTCAACTCACCAAAGGCCGACAAGCCGTGCAGTGGTTCGCCTGTCCGGTTTGCTGCAAGCGAAATGTTGGGGAGGCTGGCCAGAGGGCCGGCCAGAAATGCGGCAGCTGACAAGCGGCCAAATGTTCTGCGAGTAAGCGGCATGGCAATTCCTGCTATTTGTATTTTGCGTTTAGTGCAGATTCTTTTTCTGGATTAATCCACCAGCTCTCCGGGTCGATTCCGGCATAGGATGGTTGGGTCGGCGGAATCCCGAACTTGTCCCAATAAGCCACCCTGTCCTTGGACAGATACCATTGGGGCACAGTGTAGTAGCTGAACAAAAGAACCCGATCGAGCGCCCGCGTCAGAGCTACCAGTTCGGCGCGGTCTTTTGCATAGATCAACCGCTCTACAAGGTCATCAAGAACGGGATCTTTCGCCCCCATATAGTTGCGTGATCCATTCTGATCTGCTGCCTTGCTTGTCCAGTATTCGCGTTGTTCATTGCCAGGTGATTGGGATTGCTGGGTGGGAATGGACGCAACGTCATAGTCGAATTCCCCAATACGAGCGATATACTGTGAAGTATCGACAACCCTGAAGGTCGCAACAATGCCGAGACGCTGGAGACTTTTCAACCAAGGCGCGTTGACCTTTTCGCTCGCCGGTGAATAGCCCAGAATTTCCAGTTTGAACTGCTCTCCATCGGCGTTGACAAGCTTGCCACCTTCACTCTTCCAACCTGCCTCCTGGAGTAGATCAAAAGCAACCTTCAGGAATTTGCGTTCATCACGGCGCGTTTCATAGACTGGGAGGATGAATTCTTCAGTAAAGAGTTCAGCTGGGAGTTGATCCTTGTATTCGGTCAGGATTTCAAGCTCACGGCCAGTTGGAAGTCCGGTTGACTGCAACTCGGTGCCACCAAAATAGCTTTTGGTTCGTGTATACTGATCAAAAAACAAATTCTTGTTCATCTGCTCAAAATTCATCGCCCAGGTCAGGGCTTTGCGCACGCGACGGTCCTTGAACTGGTCACGCCTCGTGTTGAGAACCCAGCCCTGCATGGGATAACCAGAGCTGGTGGGATATTCAACTTTCTTGACATCTCCGGATTTAAAACTCGGGAAATTGTAGCGACGGGCCCAGTATTCAGCCCGGTTTTCCAGACGAATATCCCCGAACCCACCTTTCTTGAAGGCTTCCCACATAGCGTTGGAATCCTTGAAATAAGTGTAGCGCCTCTTGTCGAAATTATAGCGCCCCTTGCGGGTTGGCGTATCTTTCGCCCAATAGTCTTTCACCCGCTCATAGGTAATGTCAGAACCGGCTTCAAAACTGCCTATCTTGTACGGACCGCTGCCCAGCGGTGGTTCAAGCGTCGATTTCGAAATGTCTCGTTTATTGCCTTCTGCATCTTTACCTTCCCACCAATGTTTGGGCAAAACAGGCATGGCACCAATAATCAGGGGTAATTCCCGATTGTTTTTCTGGGCAAACAGAAAAGTAACCTCGTAATCATTGTCGATGCGGATTTCCTGCACATCGGCAAAATAGCGATTGTATTGAGGCGAGTGTTCTTTCAACACTTCCATCGACCACTTCACATCCTCCGGCGTGATCCGTTTGCCGTCATGCCAACGGGCTCTCTTGTCCAGCCGGTAAGTGGCGGAGGAATAGTCTTCAGGATAAGTAAAGGCCTCAGCAATAAGGGGATGTGACGCAGACGGTTCGTCAATCGCCTTTGACATCATTAAATCCCAGAGCAGGCCACCTTGATAATTCAAGCCCGCAGCTGTTGTTCCCTGCACGATAAACGGATTGAAACTGTCAAAAGTCCCCAGCGCCATGCTGTTATAAGTGCCGCCCTTTGGAGCATCGGGATTGACGTGGTCATAGTGTTCAAAACCGTCTTGATAGCGCGAATCACCGATCAGGGATGTGGTTGTACGCCAAACACGATCATCAGATTGGGCAGGCAAAGAGGCAAGGCTGAATCCGGCGGCAAGGGTAAGTGCGAGAATCGAAATCATTCGGTTCATTAATCAGCTCCTGTCATTGATCGGTTCCGGCCATCAGTTCCGACTCCTCTGCGAATATAGACATATAGGTAGTCAAAGGACTTTGATCGTCAAGTTACGATATTGTCAGAGTGCCGGCGGCTCCCAAAAACCATATTCCTACTGACACCCGTAAACATCAAGCCAGAAATCATGGCCAAAAAAAACCGGACAAATTGCCCGGTTTTCAAAAAAATAGATTATGCCGATCGAACTTAGCCTTCCGGCAAAGGGACCGGAGTAGCGGCCAGAGAACGCAGATAGGCAATCATGGCCGCTCTGTCTTCCGTCTTTTTCAATCCGGCAAAGCCCATCGATGTTCCTTTCACGTGAGCCTTGGGTTTGTAGAGAAAGGCGTTCAACTCTTCGTAAGTCCAGGTCTTGTCAGCTGCATAAGTCTTCAGCGCGCCTGAATAACCAAACCCATCTATGCCGGCAATTGGCCGGTTCACGATACCATAGAGACTTGGTCCAACCTTGTTTGCACCACCCTCGTTGAACGTGTGGCACGCCACGCATTTCTTGCCAACCTTCTCACCCTTGGCAAGATCGGCAGAGGCAAGCAGGGCCACAATCGGCTCAACACTTGGGCCTTTGTCTGCTGGCGAGGTCGCGGCAATGGCTTCGCCGCCTTCAATAGCAAATCCGGGTGTTTCCGGATCATTGCTGTGATAAATTCCATCCGACAGGAAATTAATTCCCATGACAACAAAAGCCAGTGCGAGAAATGCACCAAAAACTTTGTTCCACTCAAATGAGTCCATGTGCTCAGGCTCCAGGTAAGCGAGGGACGGTCATCTGCAGGCCACACCTGCGCTCCAAACCGTCCAATTTTTACGGCGGAAACTATGTCTTTTGCTTCACGGTTGCAACACCTATAAGGGCCTCCATTGTTAGACTTTTGCGGAATTTTTACCGCAAATGCAAAAAGGAACCCCAGATTGATGGATACTGACTCAAATTTGGTTTTGATTCCTGCCCGCATGGCATCCACCCGACTGCCTGGAAAGCCCTTGGCAGATATTGCAGGCCTGCCGATGATCGTACAGGTCATGCACAGGGCCATGGAGGCCAAAGTCGGCCATGTCGTGGTAGCAACCGATAGCAAGGACATCCAAAAGGCAGTGGAAAATCATGGAGGAGAGGCGGTTATGACCCGGTCCGACCACGTATCGGGGTCCGATCGCATCTGGGAGGCTCTGGAAAAGGTTGACCCAAACGGCAAATTCCAGACCATAGTCAACGTTCAGGGTGATCTGCCAACCATAGACACACGCTCCATTCAGTCCAGTTTGATCCCCTTGGCGAATCAAGCCGTCGATCTGTCCACCCTTGCCACCGAAATTGTCGTAGACGAGGAGCGCACCAACCCAAATGTGGTGAAGCTGGTCGGAACACCAGCTACAGACAACACATTGAGGGCTCTTTATTTCACGCGCGCGACCGCGCCTTACGGCGATGGCCCGCTCTATCATCATATCGGTCTTTACGCCTGGCGTCGGGATACATTGCAGCGCTTTGTATCCCTGCCACCATCCGGGTTGGAACTGCGTGAGAAACTGGAGCAATTGCGGGCGCTTGAAGATGGAATGCGCATCGACGCTGCGCTCGTTGACACTGTGCCACTGGGTGTTGATACTCCCGCCGATCTTAAGCGCGCCCGCGCAGTATTGAAACAATAGAGATTGGCTCCCATGCACAACCGTACAGGCCGCATTCGTACAGGCCGCATTGCCTTTCAGGGTGAACCCGGTGCGAATTCCGACACCGCCTGCCGAAACGTCTATCCAAAGATGGAACCGGTGCCATGCCCAACTTTTGAAGACGCATTCGAGACCCTCAAATGCGGTGAAGCCGATCTTGCAATGATTCCCATCGAAAACACCATTGCCGGGCGTGTGGCTGATATTCACCTGCTACTGCCCAATTCGGGATTTCACATTATCGGTGAATATTTCCTGCCCATCCATTTTCAGTTGATGGCTCTGCCCGGTGTCAAGCTGTCAGACATTGAAACCGTCTATTCCCATATTCATGCCTTGGGCCAGTGTCGCGACATAATTCGCAAAAATCGCTGGAAAGGTGTGGTGGCCGGAGATACGGCGGGTGCTGCCCGCCTGATTGCGGGAACCGGTGATCGCACTGCAGCTTCCCTGTCTCCACGCCTGGCAGCCGACCTCTATGGCATGAACATTTTGCAAGAAGATGTCCACGATTCAGACACAAATACCACACGGTTTGTGATCCTGTCACGCGATCCGGAAATCCCCCCTGTAGATGCTGGTCCTGCCATAACAACCTTTGTGTTCAGGGTCAGAAACGTACCGGCTGCGCTGTACAAGGTGATGGGTGGTTTCGCTACAAACAATGTGAACATGACCAAGCTGGAAAGCTACCAGATCGGTGGCACGTTCACAGCAACCCTGTTTTACGCCGATATTGAAGGTCATCCAGATCAACACAATGTCAAACTGGCAATGGAAGAGATGGAGTTTTTTTCAGCCGAACGCCACATACTGGGCGTGTATCCCGCCGCCGACAGACGCAACACGGCATAGGACAGGTCTGCCTGGAACCGCACCGCCAATTGGTTTACGGCAGGCAGTTCCCGACGCATTTTGTGAAGCAGGGTTCCGAGATGAAACTTTGACCAGATTCAACCGGCCTGATCGTTGTTTGAAACTCCATCTGCCGTCTTTGAGACTATTTCAATACACTCTATGCTGGTGAGTTCGGGTTCACCGCCACGGGCACCACTGCCCGCCGCGATCCACAGTCGGCCATTGTGGACGCAGCAGTTGGTGCCATGGCGTGCGCGGTTAAGGCTCGGACCGAGGGACCAAAGGCCACTCGCAGGATCAAATATCTGCATCTCTACAAAAGCTTCCATGCGCCCTGATTCACCGCCAACATAATGAATATGCCCATCAAGAACCCCGGCTCCACCTGCTGCCGTTTCAATGGGCAGAGCTTCATTGTGAACTGACCACGTGCCCGTCGCAAAATCATAGACATCTACAGCTGCTATCGTATCATGGAAAAGCTGGTCATAATTACTGCCATTGTGACGACCGGTTTCGCGACCACCAAAGAAATAGAGCTTGTCATCAACTATGGCGCAGGGCGCATGGTCTCTCTTGTTGGGGGCATCTGGCAGAACTTGCCATTCCCCGGTTTGCGGATTGATTCGATCAAACCAGGCTTGTGTTCCCGAGTGATGGCCATCGATGATCCCGCCAACGACATATATCCAACCATCGCGGTGGAACGCACAGCCCGAAGCACCACGCCGGCGCGCTTTGGGAATCTCTGGCCCCTCCTTCCAGACATCCTTTCCGGGTTCATAGATAAAAACAGTCTCCAACGGAGTTTCGCGTGGAAATTGTCCCGTCATGGTTCCCAACAACCAGATTTCAGCCCCCACCACGACCGGTTGAAAGTGATGGATTTCCAAGGGTGGTGGTGAAGCAGCAGTCCATGTGCTGGTTTGAGGATCGAATATATCTACCGGCTGAATGCGCCGCCCCCCGAACAGGTAAAACTTGCCTCCGTAGACTGCAAATCCGTTTTCGTGACGACAGTGGGGAGTACCCGTGCATTGAATTGTATTCCAGCCAGACATTGTTTGATCCCATGATGCGTTGACTAATTGAACAAAGCCCATTTTTAGGTGCCAGTACAAGCCCGGTGGCAATCAGCCAGGCATTCGGCTTCGAGATAGGAGGAAGTTTGTGCCACAATGGGTTATGGTTCATTGCACAAAGGGATGATCGACATGCCCCAATTTCCCAGCCTCCCTCAAATTGCTGGCCTCGGCGATCTGTTCAAGTTGTTTCCCGGCTTTGCCGGTCACCTTCTGGAATATACAGATGGTGTGATGCGTGGTCCCGGAGAGTTGAGCTTAGGAGAGCGGGAACTGATTGCGAGTTATGTTTCCGGCCTCAACGCATGCAAGTTCTGCGATGATTCACATCTCATATATGCTGAAGCCTTTGGCATTGAAAAAGGTGTCATGGAAGCCCTGCTGAGCGACTTAGAAGCGGCTTCGGTTGCTGACGAGTTGAAGCCACTTCTGGCCTACGCCAAGAAACTCAACACTCTTCCCAGTACCATGGTGCCGGCTGATGCCCAAGCGATTCTGGATAGTGGGTGGAACGAAGAAACACTGTTTTGTGTTATTCAGATTTGTGCATTGTTCAATCTGTTCAACCGCCTGGTGGAAGGCAGCGGAGTTAATTTTGACTACATGGAAAATGCCGAAAATCATCCGGCAACCACCCAGCCACGGGAAGAAATGTCACACAGTTATCGTGATTTTGCTCTGCGACTAGGTCTGATTGGTTCCCAACCAACCGGAGAGTGAACTTGTACAGGGTCCTATTTGGTTGGAGTAATGACGGTGGCTGCGACCAATTCACATTCGGCATTGACGACACCTCTCTCGACACTATCATCTGACCATCAGAGGAGTTCTGAATTGTCCATGGCTATCGTCTGGGGGGTGCCCCTGCTCCTGATGTCGTCGATCTGAAAAGGCTAATTCTGTGAGTGCTGCCGATACGGGGACTGATACGTGGCTAGATACCGTGCCCACACTCACCCATTTCTCACAATGCGGAGACGCATCCCTTTATACTTCATTGCCCGATGATTGGTTTGTCGGCGTTTCAGATGTTGTAGACTCAGCCAGTGCAATCGCTGCGGGACATTATAAGGCTGTAAATCTTGCAGGTGCAGGAACCATCAGTTCCGTTTCCAATGCACTTGATGGGGGTCTGCGCTTGTTTGTGTTTGGAGGGGACGGCGCCCACTTTGCAATTTCACCACAGCAAAAACCAGTGGTTGAAGACGCGTTGACCCGCGTCAGCGCCTGGGCAACGCGCGAACTTGAACTGAGTTTGAGAGTGGCACTGGTGCAGGTTGCAGATATCCGATCTGCAGGGCTCGACGTGCGGGTCGCCTTTTGGCGAGCTTCCGATGACGTCCGATACGCCATGTTCACAGGCGGGGGGTTGGAATGGGCCGAAGCCGCGGTTAAGGCGGGCAAAATCGGACTGCTAGACTCTGCTCTCGACAAAGAACCTGACCTGACCGGCCTTTCGTGCCAATGGGGTCCGTTGAAACCACAAAACGGGACCATTCTTTCGCTCATCATCAAGCAGCATGCAGATGCCGACAATGCGACATTCAACAAGCTTACCTCACAAGTCATAAAGCTGCTCGACCAGTCGGCACGGCTCAACCCCGTTCCCCAGGAAGGACCTGATGTGACGTGGCCCGCCAAAGCGCTGATACTTCAGTCACGCATCAGCTATGGCAGGGTTCCGTTTTGGTTGCGGCAAATACTGGTGCGGCTGACAGCTGGAATGATCTGGCTGATCTTCAAAACAAATCTGCACATTTCAGGATTTGACCCGGATCGTTATCGACGTGAGATTGCAACGAACACGGATTTTCGCAAATTCGACGATGGGCTTATGATGACGATTGACTGTTCAGCAGAAACTATCACGAAATTGCAAATCCTGCTTGAAGAGGCGAAGTCCAACAAGGTCGTACGCTATGGTTTGCACACGCAGCAGGAAGCACTCATCACCTGTGTAGCGCCAACAGTGCGCACATCAGATCACATGCATTTTGTCGATGGTGCAGGCGGAGGTTATGCTAGTGCAGCAAGACAAATGCAAACCTGAACAACTTGTCAGCCGCGCATCAAATCATACCCGGGATCGTATGGCCCAGAAGGGATAACTGTTGCCGCAACCAGCTTGCCCAGATGGTCCAGCATCAGAGTTGAACCGATACCGGCCTTGTCCGGATCGACAAAAGCATAGGCGAGATTCAGACCAACCCGATGCCCCCAATCTCCCGATGTCACGCTTCCAACGACCTTGTCGCCTTGCATGAGCGAGGCACCGCCATGGGCCGGAGCTCTTTCGCAATCGATTTGCAGTGTAACCAGTTTCTTGTTTGGTCCCGCCTTGATGCGCTCCTGCAATGCAGACTTGCCCACAAAATCTGCCTTGTCCATTTTGACGAAGCGATCCAGCCCCGTCTCAAACGGATCGAATTCGGTCAACAAGTCTGCTTTCCAGTGCAAAAAACCTTTCTCCATGCGCATCGATTCCACTGCTCGCGCACCAAAAAGGGTCATTCCGAATTGCTCACCAGCTTTGCGCAAGGCCAGATAGACAGCATAGAGCGAAGCGTTGGAAACGTGAATTTCATAAGCAAGTTCACCTGAGAAACTTATCGACATGACGGTCGCGGGGGCAAATCCCACAAAGCACTCGCGCACGCTGAGCCAAGGGAAAGCATCCTTGCTCCAGTCCCCACGACTGCAGGCAGACAACACATCGCGGGCTTTTGGCCCAGCGATCACCAATATTGTCTGGTCATTGGTCAGGCTTTTGATCTGCACGTCTTCGTCGTCGCGCAAATGGCTCACCAACCAGTCCATGTCATGGTATTCTGACGCAGCCGCCGAACCATACCAAATCCGCTCACCTCCCCTATTCGAAGCGGGCAAATTGGCGAGTGTTGCTTCTACCTTCACCATCCCAAAATGATTAAGCAGATAACCCAGTCCTACCTTGCCCGGTTTGGCAGGCACCCTTCCGCAAAATATGCGATCCAGAAAGCTAAGCTTGTCATCACCAGTAATCTCAAGGCGGTTGAACCCGTTGACCTCACACAGACCAACATGGGTGGACAGGTTTGAGACCTCTCCCGCGATAACTTCAAAGGCTTCATCAAAATTGAAGGACAAAGATGGGTGAAAATCCGGCGCAGGTTTCAAATAATCCATGCGCTCCCATCCATTGACCACCGTGAATTCAGCTCCTTCTGCCGCCAGAACAGGGGTGAGCGATGTGGTCTTGGCGGAACGCCCGGCTGGACGATGTTCATGGGGAAAATGAAATCGGAATTCGTTCTGATAGTCCTCGATTGCCTTAAGAGCCGTCAATTCGACATTGGCGTGGCCGGTAAACCTGCGCGGATCTATGCACCAGGTGTCATAGCAGGCCTCCCCATGCACAATTTGTTGCGCCAGCAGCCAACCGTGACCGCCCCCTTCGCCCAATCCAGCCCGCAGACCGATAATGCAAAATGCATTGGATTTTCCGGGGATCGGCCCAACCAGGGGAGCACCGTCAATCGTGTAGGTAATCGGGCCATTCACAACCGTATGGATACCCGCCTCCATCAACGCAGGCATCCGTGCAAAGGCACCCTCTAGAACATCTGTTACCCGGTCGAGATCATCAGGACACAATGCGTTGACAAAGTCCGGGTCGATCCCATCCATACCCCAGGTCTTGCAGTCCTGTTCATAAAAGCCCAAGAGCAGGCCATTCTTTTCCTGTCGGCAGTAATAATCCGAAATCGGGCAACGCAGCAGCGGCATGCGATGACCAGCCTCCTTGATAGCCGGAATCTCTTCGGTCAAGAAATACTGATGTTCCATGGAGGCAACGGGATGATGAACCCCCATCATTGCACCAACCTCATTGACCCTGTATCCGCAAGCGTTGACTACGATTTCGCATTTGATGTCACCGTGTTCGGTGTGGACCGTCCAGGTGTCATCCTTGTGTTGCGTCAGTCCATTGACGGGGGTATTGCGATAAACTTCGGCCCCCGCCCGGCGGGCGCGTCGGGCCAGAGCCTGGCACAGTTGGGCCGGATCAATGTCACCATCGAGCGGGTCCCAAAGACCACCAAGCAGGTTGTCAGTCGAAATCAGGGGATGGCGACGGGCGCACTCATCGGCATCGATGACTTCAAAATGGACGTCCATACCTCGCGCCATTGAAGCAAAGTGGCGATATCCGTCCATCTGTGCCTCTGTATTGGCCAGCCGGATACCACCGTCGCCATGGTGGTAATTGATGGGATAGTCGGGGTCTTCCGCCAGTTCCTTGTAGAGATTGATCGAATGAGTTTTCAACCCGACCATGGTTTGGTTCATGCCAAAATTGGTAACCTGTGCCGCAGAATGCCAGGTCGTGCCACTGGTCAACTCGTTGCGTTCAACCAAAACCACATCGGTCCAGCCCTCCCGCGTGAGATGGTACAAGGTTGAACAACCCGCTATTCCACCCCCGATAACTACAACTTTAGTATGTGACTTCATGAATCCCTCCTGCAATCCCCTCTACAGTGGCCGCAAACGAACCAACCCAGTCAACAGGATTTGTTTCATTTCTAAAATTTAGAAATCACCGTCCCAAAAATTGCTTCGCCCGCTCTGAAGGTCCAAAATTCACCGCAAGGTGGTGGCAACGACGGCACATGTGGCGCCAACACAATTGGGATTTTGAGGTACCGCTGGCTAATCGCCTATGCTGAGACGGAATAAATCGGCAAGCCAGGGCATGGATTCGTGAACTGGTTGCAGAGCTCTCTTTTGAACCAGGTTTTGAAGGATTCCATTGACAAAAACCTGTGTGGCTTCTGCACATTCCGGAGTCGCGAATACAGAAATATTGCGCGCAAAGCCCTTGCCCGGAAAAGGATGTAAACGGACTTGAGAATGGAAATTTTGTGCCTGCATATAGCTCAAGGGTGTAGTCACTGCCCATCCGCTGCTGGATGCGATCATTGCCATCATGGTCTGATTGCTCTCCAGTTCAAACCGGTGCGGCAATGAGATTCTTAATCTGCGCAGATGAGTTTCTATCTGCCCACTGATCATTTGAGAACTGCTGTAGCGCAAGAACGACACGGTCCCTGTTCCCGCCAGCAATTCATCGGGCGTGTAAGGGCAATTCAAAGGCGCGGCCAACACGAATGGATCACGCAGGAACGGTGTTTCCTGCAAATCGAGAACCCGTTCACCCGGACGATTTGCAACTCCGATATCAATATGCCTCTGGCGCAGTAATTCGAGGATTTGATGACTTGAAGCGGTGCGGTGGGTGAAGTCACAATTGGGCATGCCGGACGCCAGATAGACCGCGAGTTCCGGCGCAATATTACTGTCAAAGTCTTCAACAAGTCCCAACCTCAGTTTGCGCGCTTCCAGAACATTGCCAGACACAATCGTAGCCTGAGCCTTGCGTATGAGGGTCAGAGCTTCATCAATGTGTTTGAGAAAAATGCCACCCGCCGGTGTCAGCATCATGGGACGACGGCTGTGGTCCAGCAGGTCAACGCCCAAATGATCTTCCAGACTGCGCAAATGGTGGGAGACCGTGCTGACCGATAAACCTGTTTCCTTGGCCACCATTTTGACCGAACCAAGGTTTGCTGCGAGCTGAAAGACTTCCAGCCACTTGAGACTTAATCCGGATCGCAGCACGGTATTTCCTTTTTCATGGTGTAATGAGTTTGCTGATTGAAAAACCTAGAGCACTTGCCCCAGTCCAATCAATCAAAAATTCGAAACTTAGATCAGAATTATTCGAATTCAGGAAAATTGAGTCCACAAATGTTGATTTCTGGTGTCAAAATTCGCGCAAGACAAGAGATGTCTTTAAAATTGGGCTCAGCTGCCATTCGGTTGCGAAACCAGGATGATTAGGAGATTCGATCAAAACCAAGATCAGGTCCTGTATTGATCATGCGCATGTTCAAGCTCTTCAAATTGCCTCCACATCAAATTACAGAAAACGGCGATTTTTTAGAAACTGGTATGCCAAATCCAACGACTACAAATGGGACTGACATCCTGTCTGAAAAACACTAAACGATGCAGTTCAGCACACAAAAACCAAGTGCTGGGCAATACTCTAAAGGGAGAACTTCATGAAAAAACTGCTTTCAACCGCAATGGCCGCCTCAGTAATGGCTCTGATGTCACCTGCAGCCAACGCAATGGATGAAATTACCGTTGCCTACTTCCTGGAATGGCCAACGCCAAACCAGTATGCACAGACCAAAAAGCTTTACGAAGAAGCTCTGGGCGTCAAGGTAAACTGGGTTTCTTTTGACGCTGGTACAGCAATGTCTGCTGCCATGGCTTCTGGTGACGTCCACATCTCTTTCTCGCAGGGCGTGACACCGTTCCTGGTGGCAACTGCTGCTGGTCAGGATCTGCAGATCGTCGATATTGCCGTTTCCTACTCAGACAATGACAACTGCGTTGTGCGTGCTGAACTGGAAGCCAACAAGGAAAATGCTGCAGAAGTACTCAAGGGCAAGAAAGTTGCTGTTCCGTTGGGAACGGCTGCTCATTCAGGTTTCCTGAAGCAGATCAAATATCTCAACATTGCTGAATCTGATCTGACCATCGTTGACATGGCGCCTTCCGATTCCGCTGCAGCATTCTCTCAGCCAAACACCGACCTTGCCATGGCATGTGGCTGGGGTGGTTCGCTGCGCAAAATGAAAGAGCACGGTAACCCAATCATCGAAGGCAAGGAAAAAGAACAGGTCGTAGGTAAAGTGTTCGACGTAACCTCTATCCCGACTGCTTTTGGTGAAGAAAACCCGGAACTACTTGCGAATTTTCTCAAAGTAACTGCTGATATGAATGCCAAATATCTGTCAGAAGCAGACAGCATGATTGGCGACATTCAGAAGTCTGCAGGTATGGACCTCGAAGGAACAAAAGCTGTCATCAAGACCTTCGTGTTCCCAAGCGTTGAAGAGCAGCTTTCCGCTGAATGGATGGGTGGCGGCGTTGCCGAATACCTGACCAACAGTGCCGCCAGCCTGGCAGCTGATGGCAAAATTAAGGCTTTGCCTGACTATAGTGCTGTGGTTAACTCAAGCTATCTGGAAGCTGCATCAAAAATGTAGGTTTCCGTGATCGGTTAACCAAGGCGCAGCGAAACCGGTTTTCGCTGCGCCTTTTTTTTTAAGCTGTCCAAGACCCAAAAGGGGAAAAGTGTAAATGTCAGGTCTCAAAATCGATGACGTTTCGATGACCTTTGAGTTGCCCGGGGGGGGCAATGTCGAAGCGCTGAAAAACATTAATCTGGATATCAAAGAAGGCGAATTGATTTCCGTGCTTGGCCCGTCCGGCTGTGGCAAAACCACTTTGCTCAACATATTGGCAGGATTTCTGGCTCCGACCGACGGCGTCATCATGCTAGGTGATCACAGGGTTACTGGTCCCAGTTCCGAGCGCGGCATGGTGTTCCAACAAGGTGCTCTTTTCGAATGGATGAATGTGTCCAAGAACATTGGCTTTGGGCCGAAAATGAGCGGCACTCCGCAGGCGGAAATAGACAGCAAAGTAACTGAATTGCTCGGCATTGTGGGCCTGCAGGATTTTGGTCAGAAAATGATTTACGAACTGTCGGGCGGCATGCAGCAACGCGTTGCTCTGGCCCGCTGCCTGGCTAATGATCCCGAGGTCATTTTGATGGACGAACCGCTCGGAGCGCTCGACGCGCTGACCCGCGAAAAGATGCAAAGCCTGGTGCTGGATATCTGGAAAAAAACCGGCAAGACCATCATCCTTATTACCCATTCTGTGGAAGAAGCGCTGTTGCTTGGCGAACGACTGATCGTCATGGCTCCACGTCCGGGGAGAATTCACAAGCAATATTACCTGCCGTTTGCGGAGCTTGGCGTTGGTGCCGATCTGCGTGAAGTCAAACAACACAAGGACTTTGGTCCAAAACGCGATGAAATCCTCAACATGATCTGGGACATGGAAGAGGAAATCATGGGTCGCACAGAAACGGCATAGGGAAAACTGACATGGTACAAGAACTCATCGATGTCCTAGCGACAACATTCTGGATGGTTATCGGCATTGCAGCGATTTTTGCACTCATACTGGTAATCAGCGGTCTGGTAGCTTTCGTTTCAAACTTTATCACCTCCAAAAAGGATCAGATGCAGGGCTATGGCAGCCTGAAAACCGTTACGTTCGGAGACGAAAGTGCAGTAACTGCCAACCGGGTTGCATCGGTTGCCGGCGTGATCACCGTTTTTTTGATCTGGATGATTGCAACCGGATCAAACTTGCTTCCGTTTCAAATTCTGCCAACACCGTTTGTTGGCGATACCCAGTTTGAGTATACCGCCACCAACGCGGCAGGTGAAACTGATACTGCTACTGTCAAGGTGCGGGTGAATCGCTTTGGCGACACCACAGCTGAAAAGCTGGTCGCTCCAGAAACATCTGATGGATTCGCCAAGGATGACGTTGTCATGGTGCAGGAACGGCGCGCAAAACTGCTGCGCGCTCAACGCAATGACGAGGGCGGGAAAGACAAGGCCTACCGCGTGACAGCTGTGGACGGGCAGCCAATCAAACCCAACCAGATCGTCAACATTGCCAATGGCACGGTGCTGATGACCAAGGCTGGGAGCCTGCAGGTTCGCCCCTATACGGGGCCGACCATGGAGGCACTTTACCTGCCTCCACCGGAACAGGTCTGGAAACGGTTTCTTGAACTGAACGCTGAAGGCTATCAAGGTGTTGGGCTATGGGAAAACGTCATGTGGTCGCTGATCCGCGTGATCCTTGGTTTCTTCCTGGGCTGCCTTTTCGGTATTCCACTGGGTTTCGCCATGGGGCTTAATTCCTGGATGCGCGGATGGTTCGATCCGATAGTCGAATTCATGCGCCCGGTTCCACCACTGGCCCTGATCCCGCTTGTGATCATATGGTTTGGCATCGGTGAGCAGGGCAAAATCAGCCTTCTGTTCCTGGCGGCGCTTTGGATCATGATTATCGGCGCCCGAGCTGGTGTATCAGGCGTGAACATTTCCAAGGTTCATGCTGCCTATTCCCTTGGTGCAACCAAGACCCAGCTGCTGAGCAAGGTGATTCTGCCTAACTCGCTGCCGGAAATCTTCACAGCGGCCCGAGTAGCAATGGGCGTTTGTTGGGGAACAGTTGTTGCTGCGGAACTGGTGGCAGCTGAAAAAGGTGCCGGTAAAATGATCATTGCAGCGTCTAAATTCCAGCTGACCGATATCGTTATCATCGGCATTATCATCATTGGGGTGATCGGCTTTGGAATTGATGTGCTGATGCGCATGGCTGAAAACAAGCTGGTGCCATGGAAAGGCAAGGCTTGAGCCCGAGACCTGGCCGATGGGGAAAAGCGTAATCGCTTCCCCTCCGGCCTCACGATGATAACTGCCGAATGGTTCGGGCCAACAGCAATGGAGGAACGACATGATTGACCACTGCGGACTAAGTGTTTCGGACTTCGACAAGGCAAAAAGCTTCTACGATCAGGCTCTGGCCCCTATAGGCGCCTCCATGCTCTTCACGGTGCCGACTGAGCATACCGGTGGTGTGAAGGTCGGTGGCTACGGGCGCGATCGCCCGACGTTCTGGATTAACGAGGGCCAGCCTCAAAATCCCACCCTGCATATTGCCTTCACAGCGCAAAACCGCGCTGAGGTGGAAGCATTTTATGCCGCCGCATTGGCCGCTGGCGGCATGGATAATGGACCTCCCGGTCCACGCCCGCACTATCATGAACACTATTACGGAGCATTTGTTCTAGACCTCGATGGCAATAATATTGAAGCCGTGTGCCACCTTCCTGAATAACAAACTCCACGCATAAAGCTCATCAAGGAGGCCTACCAGTTCAGTCAGAAGGCGAGCAGCAAGCGACGAGCGACGAGCGACGGAAGGTGAATTACAGGCGGCAGACATGGGACAATTGGGTACATTTGGATGGAAAGCCCTGGGTGCCACAAGTCTGGCATTGGGTGCGCTGGGCATCGCGCTGCCTCTGCTTCCCACCACCCCATTTCTATTGCTCGCTCTGTTCGCCTTCAGCAAAGGCTCACCTCAAACTGCGGACTGGCTTAAATCTCATGCAGTCTTCGGCCCGATTATTGACAAATGGAACAAGCGGGGAGCGATTGCACCATCCGTTAAAATACTTGCATGCGCTATGATGACCGTCAGTCTGGCCGGTAGTTGGTATCTTGAATTGTCGCCACTTGTTCTAACAATACAAGCGGCCATGCTGAGCGCATGTGCAATTTTTATTTTGTCGCGCCCAAATGAATGAGCAATCTGCTGGATTAACTGTGTGATGGCGTGGCTTGAATTTCTTGCATCCTGTATGCTGTTCATAGCCAGCCATTCAATTCTTCTGCGCCCGGCCATAAAGCAGCAATTGGTACAGTCCTTGGGGCAACGGGTATTCACGTTTGCTTATTCGGCGCTCTCCATTGCAATTCTGATCTGGGTAATCAGCGCTGCGGGCCGTGCACCCTATGTGGAATTATGGGCATGGGGCCCTTGGCAAAATCTTGTGCCAGTCTTCGGAATGCTGATCTCTGTGGCGATTTTATCTTTATCAATCGGAAGACCCAATCCCTTTTCCTTTGGTGGCAGTACAACCATGAAATTCAACTCGCAAGAACCAGGACTTGTCAAGTTCACCCGCCATCCACTGCTGCTTGCCCTGTCAATCTGGGCCTTTACCCATATTGTGCCCAATGGCAATCTTGCCCATGTGCTGCTGTTCGGTGGATTTGGACTTTTCGCGCTGGTTGGAATGAAAGCAATTGATGCGCGAAAGAAACGCGAACTTGGCGACACCCAACGGCACGAACTGCTGATCAAATGCAGAACCAGCGGACCGGGACCCGGCCTGCCGCTGCGCATGGCCACAGGTAGGTTGACCGCCGGATTTTTCCTTTATATCGGTCTGCTTTACAGCCATGGCTGGCTAATAGGCGTTTCGCCACTTGGCTAATGCCAGCCCTGTTCACTCTCACTGCTGGTACAGTGGTCAGGCAACACCTTCCTGTTTGCGCGAAACCTGAACAGATGGGCGGCTTTTCATCCGCTCAAAATGGGCCTGAACATTTGCTGGCAATGGCCAATTGGCCACATCGGCAGCCCAGTATTCTACGTAATAGAGTGCCGTATCTGCTATCGAGAAATCGCCAACCAGGAATTCCTTACCTTCCAACTGATCATTGACTACTTCCAGACCCGCCAGAACGGCTTGCTTGCCGCGTTGGCGAATCTTGTCATGTTCATCCGGGTTGTCGCTATAAACATCGGGGCGCCGCCACAACCGCCAAGACAACATGTGCAAAGTGCCAACCACAAAATCGAGCGCTTCCAATGTACGAGCCAGACCTTCCGGATCTGTCGGCAGCAGTTTCTTGTCGGGATTGGTCATGGCGAGCCAAGTGGCAATAGCGGCATATTCCGTCAATACAGACCCATCGTCGCGGACAAGTGCCGGGACCTTTCCTTTGGGATTGAGCTTTATATATTCCGGTGATTTTTGCTCAAGCTTGGAAAAATCCACAACTCGCAATTCATAGGGTTTGCCAACCTCTTCCAAAAGAACATGAATTCCAACTGAACATGTGGTCTTGGCATAACAAAGAGTTGGCATGAAGATGTCTCGCTTCTTTTGGCTGGATTGAAGATCATTTATCGAATGATAATTTCTCACTTATGGATCGCATTCCGACCCGTCAAGACATCACCAGCAACAATTTGTCGCATATCGTCTTCACGAGTTCGCAAAAATGCACCTAGAGCCTTGCAACGCCTGTTTTCGCAAAGGTTCTCAATCCATGGCAGTTTGGCAACAGGCAGAGATTCTTTGCAGATTGGGGTTATAATCCTTGCCCAATCCGTTAAATATGCTCTTACCCGGTCTCAAGCCACTCAAAGTTAACGGATAGAAAGACTATGACAAACAGTCATTTGGCGAAATATTTGGCGATTTTTTCGCTCGGTGGATGGATGACCGGCACGGCCTTGGCTGAGGACCTGGTAAGCGAATACCAAGATGTCCAGGCAGGCCAGAAGCAATATGAAGTCAAAGTCGGGGTTGGTTTGCAGTTGAGCAGCAAATATCCCGGTGCTGACAAGTCGATTCTTGTCCCCTACCCTATTATCGTTGTTGATCGCCTCTATGTTCCGGGTTTCGGCCAGGTTGTAGATGGTGTTGAGACAACGCGCGGTTGGGGCTTCTATCCGTCATTCAACTTTAACGGTGAACGCAAGGCATCGGACTCACTCGATCTGCTTGGCACCAATAAAATCGATTGGTCGCTGGAAGCCGGATTAGGCGTGCGCTACCGTTATGACTGGCTCCGGGGCTACGCTGAATTTCGTCAGGGCTTCAACGGCCATACCGGGCAAGTTGGTGCCTTTGGACTCGACATCATCACACAGCCTACCGAACAGCTTGAATTTGTCTTTGGACCGCGGGTCGATTGGGGAACTAAAAACTACACGGATACTTATTTTGGCGTGACCGCCCCGGAGGCGGCGCTCAATCCACTGTTAACGCCGTTTAATGCCGGTTCCGGGATCACTTCTGCAGGTCTGCAAGGCACAGCAAACTACGATATCAATGAAGATGTCACTTTGCATTTCCGCGCCGGTTGGGATCGCTATGTTGGTGATGCTGCCAAAAGTCCGATTGTGAAGGCAGGCAGCAAGGACCAGTTCCGCATTGGGGCAGGTGTGAGCTATCGTTTCAACTTTGATGTATTTGAGTAGTATACAGTCAATTCAACTGGTCAGTGACTGAATGGTGGCCATTCCCAATCATGTTCAAGACGAATTTGTAACCAACAAGGATAACAACCGTGTTGGGTCGATACTTGTATCGCAAACGGACACAGTACGAGTTTGGCACATCATCTGCCAGCCTGGCGAGCGACTGCCCGTGCACAAACACCAGTTGGACTATTTCTGGACCATTCATGGCAATGGCAAGGCCCGGTCGCATTTTGACGACGGACGGGTGACGGACGTTGAATACAAAAGCGGAGATACCCAACATTACACGTTCTCGACAGGAGAATTTTTCCTTCACGATCTGGAAAATATCGGGGATACACCGCTGGTCTTCACCACAGTAGAGTTCCTCAATGGTGCAAATCCGGTTCTCCCGGTAACACCCATGGGAGGTGATCTGGTTTGAATGAACCAGATGGCCACTGGAGTTTGCCCACCCGCCACCAGGCCATGTGGCATTGATCATCAGCCACCAATGGTGGCCAACTTTGGGAGACAATTGCATTGGAACTTAACGCAGATTTCAAAAAGCGCTGTGCTGTCCACACATCACGTATGCCATGGATCGCTTCTCCAATGCCTGGAGTGGACCGGCGTATGCTGGACAGACTGGGTGATGAGGTGGCACGCGCGACATCCATTGTGCGCTATGCACCTGACAGCACCTTCTCCACGCATGTTCATACCGGTGGAGAGGAGTTTCTTGTTCTTGAGGGGGTATTTCAGGACGAACACGGAGATTTTCCGGCCGGTAGCTATATTCGCAACCCACCACAATCCAATCACACACCGGGATCAAAGCCTGGCTGTACTATCCTGGTAAAACTCTGGCAGTTTGACCTTGCTGACCGCACCCATGTGCGCATCAACACCAACAAGATGAAATTTCTTCCAGATACCGACAGATCAGGAGTAGAAGTCATGCCACTCTTCAACGATGGCAATGAAGATGTAGTGCTCGAACGTTGGCAACCTGCATCATCAGTCGCGCTGGAAGCCGAGAGCGGTTTGGAACTTTTGGTGCTCGAAGGGTCTTTCTCAGAGCAAGGTGAGGAGTTTGAACCAGGGTCCTGGCTGCGGTTGCCAAAAGGCATGACCTCACAAGCTGTGACGGGCAGCGAGGGTGCCCGGGTCTGGATCAAGCGCAACCATCTTGCTGTTCAACCCAAGGCGCCAAACAACTGACCTTGAAGTCTCATTCATTTCCTGCTGGTGTTGGTGTCAACGCGTTTTGATAACTTGCCATGCCAGTCCCCAGCGCCGTCGCCAGCACCGAAATTCTGCCATCCAAACTGGATGTTGCGATCATTGGTGGTGGCATTGCCGGAATCGCCACAGCACTGGAATTGGCCGAACGGGGTGTGCAGGTCGGAGTGTTCGAAAAAGGGATAATCGCGGGTGAGCAATCCAGCCGAAATTGGGGTTGGGTTCGTCAGATGGGACGCGATCCTCGAGAACTCCCACTCATGCAAGTGTCCATGCAACAATGGCGCCAGATGCATCAACGGGTGGGAGAAGACACCGGGTTTCGCGAAAGCGGCATCGCTTATTTGTGCGAAGATAAAGGCAGATTGTTTAATCGCCGCCAATGGTATGAGAATAACGTTGGCGAATACGGTTTGTCGTCACGCATGATATCGACCGATGAAGCGAAGTCCCTGATTCCCGGGAGCGTGCAAAACTGGGTTGGTGGCCTCTATACTGCAGATGACGGGCGTGCAGAACCGACACTTGCGGTTCCGGCCATGGCGCGCGCGGCTCAAAGGCTGGGCACAAGCGTTTACCAAAACTGTGCCGTGCGGGCGCTGGTTCGCAAAGCAGGCAAGGTCTGTGGCCTTGTCACCGAACATGGGGAAGTCAATTGCAACACTGTGGTACTTGCCGGTGGCGCGTGGTCCAGACGCTTTTGCCTCAATGAGGGCATTGAACTCCCCCAACTCTCAGTGATCAATTCAGTGATGCGTACCGATCCGCTTGACGCAGGAATCTCAACCTCAATTGCTGCAAAAGATTTCGCCATACGGAAGCGCCAGGATGAAGGATACACAATTGCCCACGCCCGTCTGAGCGTAGCAGACATAACGCCTGATAGTTTTCGCCTGTTGCGCAAATTCTGGCCGACCTTGAAAGAGGAGTGGAAGGACTTTCACTATCGACTGAGCTACAGGTTTCTGGAGGAATATCACCTGCCTGATGCGTGGAATGCAGACCAAATCTCACCTTTTGAAAACACCCGCATCCTCAATCCGTCACCCAGCCCGGCTATTCTTCGAAAGGCAATGGCGGCTCTCACCAAAGCGCTGCCAGTGTTTACAAATGCCGTAATTGCAGAAAAATGGGCCGGTGCCATAGACGTTACCCCGGATGCTGTTCCGGTTATTTCACCTGTACCAGAAGTCACTGGTCTGTTCATGGCTACAGGGTTTTCAGGTCATGGTTTCGGGCTCGGACCGGGAGCCGGAAAGTTGATGGCTGATCTCGTGTGTGGCGATTCTCCTTGTGTGGATACCCATCCGTTTCGGTTCGACAGATTTTAAGGCATTGGCGCAAAGATGTCCGTAAGGGGGGAATATAAGAAGCTGATCGATCCAGACCTGCAGCAGTTCATAAAAGACACACAAGGCTGGTACCCAGACAACGCCGTTGATTTACCGATTTCCCAACGGCGTGAATTCTACAATGCCTTGTGTAAAGCCTGGTCAACACCTCGGCCGTCGAAGGTTGATTCAAAAGACTTTGAGATCATCCAATCCGGGCGGTCCATTTCCTGTCGCCGCTACACAAACAAGCAACAACCGGTCAAAATCCGCATTCTTTATTTCCACGGTGGAGGCTTTGTTCTGGGTGGGTTGGAAAGCCATGACGGCCTGTGCGCGCAAATCTGCCAGCGCACCGGGTTTGAACTGATTTCGGTAGATTACAAACTGGCACCTGAACACTGTTATCCGGCCGATATTTTGGACGCGCGCGCTGTCTATGACTATCTGCTAGACAGACAACCGTGCCCCACGCTCTTGCTGGGAGACAGTGCTGGTGCCTCGATTGCCGCTTCTCTCAGTCATCATGTGCGCAACTACATTCAAGTTCCAGTTGGCCAGGTGTTGATCTATCCGATGTTGGGCAACAATTGGCAGCTCCCTTCATTCGTGGAGCACGCCAATGCCCCCATGCTGAGCACTCAGGACGTAATTTTCTATGCCAGAATGCGCTGTGGAAGTGATCTGAATCTTTTGAACGAGGCTCAATGCAGCCCCTTGAATGATCCTGATATGTCTGACCTTCCTCCAACATTCGTTTTCGGTGCCGAATTTGATCCTTTGCATGATGATGGCAAGGCTTATTGCGATGCTATAAACGCGGCCGGTGGAGCAGCTCGCTTTGTTGAAGGTTTAGGCCTGGTCCATTCCTGGCTGCTTGCACGCAACACGGTGCACAGGGCCTCCAGCGCCTTTAATGATGTTATTGGCGCAGTGATCAAGTTGGGGCAGTCCAGTCAGGTCAGGAATTAGCAAACCATAGTTTTGCGCAAGTGTTTAAATGCCTTCACAAACAACCTTGCATCACCTATCTCTTGTCGACTGAATCAAATGCGTCGCACGCTGCAATTTACCCTGCGGTCATCATGCGCGCAGCCCACAAGGAAGGACCTGCCATGGCTGACAGCCAGAAGAAGGAAAACGAAACACCAACACCGGCAAGTGAACACCTGTTCAACAGCAGGAACGTTCTGGTCACCGGAACCATTGATGACAAATTGGCCAAGAGTGTCGTGTCCCAACTGCTTGCTCTGGCTGAAGTGAGCGATGACCCGATCAACCTGTTCATAAGTTCTCCTGGTGGGCATGTGGAATCTGGGGACATGGTGCATGACATCGCCAAATTCATCACCCCGGTGGTGCGCTGCATTGGTAGTGGTTGGGTTGCCAGTGCTGGTGCGTTAATTTTCATTTCTGCAGAAAAGAAAAACCGGTTCTGCCTTCCCAACACTCGTTTCCTGTTGCATCAGCCAAGCGGCGGAGTGGGTGGTCCTGCATCAGACATTGAAATTCAGGCTGAACAGATCAAGCTCATGCGTGAACGGTTTGACAAACTGTTTTCGCAAGCCACCGGGCAGACACCTGAAAAAATCAGTCAGGACACGCAGCGTGATTTCTGGCTCACCACGGACGAAGCTCTGGACTATGGTTTGCTGGGATCGGTGATTGAATCATCGAGCCAGTTGCCCAAAACCTGACCGGCGGCGGGCTAGTTTCTGGCCGGGGATAGTGCTTAGATATTATCCCCCGCACTGCCTTTCTTAAGCGTCCAGCGGCAAGACAGCCAGTTATTCAGCAAAACAATGGTCGACGGAGTTACTCTTGGAGATTCATCCTTTTTCGACCTGCACCTAGCAAACGCGCCACTTGTTCAATAGGTGGCGCGACCACCGGATATGTCAAATACTCCTCCGGTGGAGAAAGAGCATTCATCACTGGCCAGCCAGGTGACCAAGGCGCTGACCTCGTCAACGGTTCCAAACCGCCCCATTGGAATTTTCGACAACATGAAGGCAATGTGCTCTTCGCTCATCTGATCAAATATCGCGGTCTTGACCGCTGCGGGAGTCACGCAATTGACAGTGATAGGATACTCGGCCAGTTCCTTGCCCAGTGACTTGGTCAAGCCGATCACAGCCGCCTTTGAGGAACTGTAGGCGGAGGCATTGGGATTACCTTCCTTGCCCGCAACCGACGCAATATTGACGATGCGCCCATAATTCCCCTCGATCATGTGGGGTACGCAGGCCTTGTTGGCGTTGAAAAGGCCATGCACATTCACCTCATACACCTTACGCCAAACGTCAAAATCATATTCCCAGGTCTTCATATTGGGGCCGGTTATTCCAGCGCTGCAGATCAGTATGTCGATCCCACCCAGGTCGGCTTTAGTCTTTCGGGCACCGGCTTCAACAGCTCCCGGGTCAACCAGGTCCAGCGCAATTCCGGAAATGGACTCCATTCCGTCGGACATTTCATCAATTGCATCCTGATCTATATCCCAGAGCATGACCCGACCGCCTTCTGTGGCAATCCGCCTGGATATGGCTGCACCGATACCTGCAGCACCGCCTGTCACAACAGCACGCCTGCCTGAAAATCTACCTTCGGTCATTTGACCACCATTTTTGAAATTGTTGCTGGATCTTTGTCACCTTAAACGTAGCGATTGACAATATTCTCCAAGATTTCCTGCCGGCCAGAAACCGGTTGCGGATTGATATCTTCAGCGATGACCCACTCTGCAACTTGATCAAGCGACCATTCTCCTGCGAGCAGTTTTCGCCCCCCTTCAGCCTGCCCGCCAGCGTAGCGTGCGTCCAGCGGTGTGCTCAATGCCCCATCTTCCATCATCGCTGCGGCCGCCTTCAGGCCACGAGCACAGCAGTCCATGCCACCAATATGAGCGGCCAGAAGGTCGTCCGGCTCCAGGGACTGACGCCGTAGCTTTGCATCGAAATTTGTTCCACCAGTTGTGAAGCCACCAGCCTGCAAAACCTGGTAATAGGCCAGCGCCATTTCCGGCACATTATTGGGGAACTGGTCGGTATCCCAACCAGACTGATAATCGTTGCGGTTCATATCAATTGAGCCGAAAATACCAAGTGCCGCGGCAAGAGCCAACTCATGTTCAAACGTGTGACCGGCCAGAATGGCATGCCCCTGTTCGATGTTGACCTTAATTTCATTTTCCAGTCCGTGGCGTTTCAAGAACCCATAGACTGTTGCCACATCGTAATCATATTGATGCTTGGTTGGTTCCTGCGGCTTGGGTTCGATCAGGATTGCGCCCTTGAACCCAATCTTGTGTTTGTACTCAACCACCATGTTCATAAAGCGACCAAGCTGTTCGTCTTCCCGTTTCAGATCGGTATTGAGCAGCGTTTCATAGCCTTCTCGACCGCCCCACAGCACGTAGTTTTCACCGCCAAGACGGTAGGTTGCATCCATACAGGTTTTCACCGTTGCGGCGGAAAATGCAAACACATGCGGGTCCGGATTGGTGGCCGCCCCTGACATATAGCGGCGATTTGAAAACAGGTTTGCCGTACCCCAAAGCAGTTTCAGTCCGGTTTCTTCCATCTTGCCAGAAAAATAGTCGACGATCTCTTCCAGATTACGGGTATTTTCGGCAAAACTTGTACCCTCCGGTCGTACATCAGCATCGTGAAAACAATAGAAGGGCACCCCCAGGGCGGTGAACATCTCAAAAGCAATGTCCGCCTTCAACTTGGCTGCCTGCATGGGATCCTTGAACTGATCCTCCCACCATGGGCGCTGAAAGGTCAGCCCGCCAAACGGGTCGCTGCCTGGCCAGCAGAAATTGTGCCAGTAACAAACGGCAAAACGCAAATGGTCTTCCATGCGTTTGCCCTGCACGATTTCATCTGGATTGTAATGGCGAAAGGCCAGTGGATTGGTGCTGTCCGGGCCCTCAAAGGGTATGGTTGATATGTCACCAAAAAAGCCGGTGGCCATGTTGCTGCTCCTGTTTTTACTCTTCTAGTGCACCGGGGCCTGGAATTGCACCTGGCGGGCATTTGCCAAGGATTATCATGCCAAGTACTTCGTCCTTGGTCACATCCTTGGTCTGCGCCGAGCCAACAATGGCTCCGTTTTTCATAACTACGACGCGGTCGGCAAGATCGAAGACATCTTCAATATCATGGCTGATCAGAAAAATGCCGATCCCCTCTTCCTTAAGCTGATGGGTAAGCTCGCCCACTTGCTTGGTTTCTGCCGGACCAAGGGCCGCAGTCGGCTCATCCATTATCAAAATGCGGGCGTTGAAATGGATGGCACGGGCAATTGCAACAGACTGGCGTTGACCACCTGAAAGCTGCTTTACCGGGTCCTTGAAGCGCTTGAAATTGGGGTTCAAACGCCCCATTACCTTGCGAGTTTCCGCCTCCATGGCGGCATCGTCAAGCGTGCCCCATTTGGTCAGAATCTCGCGCCCCAGATAGAGGTTTGCCGCTGCATCCACATTGTCGGCCAGAGCCAACGTCTGATAGATCGTTTCAATCCCGTAGCTCTTGGCTTCACGTGGGTTGGTGATCGTGGCTTCATGGCCATCTACGAATATCACGCCGCTGTCACGCGAATAGGCGCCGGACAGGATTTTGATCAGCGTGGATTTGCCGGCCCCGTTGTGTCCCAAAAGAGCAACGACCTCGCCTGGAAAAAGATCGCAGGAAGCATGATCCACCGCTTTGATCCCGCCAAACGCGATAGAAATGTCCTTCAATTCCACCAGCGGTATCTTACCTGCATGAGGATCTTCAGAAGGTCCCTTGATCTTGGGGGCGGACTTTTTTCTGGATGTCGCTTTTTTTGTTGCAGCTTTTGACATAGGTCCGCTCCTAATCCGAGTTTCTGCGATAGAGCGTGTCGAGGTAAACCGCTACCACCAGGACGCCACCAACGACCATTTGCTGAATGGCCGCATCAAATCCAATCAATACCATTCCCGACTGAAGCGACTGCATCACCAAAGCACCCAGTATGGCCCCGTAGATTGTACCTATTCCGCCAGCGAAGGACGTGCCGCCAATCACGGCTGCTGCGATTACATAAAGCTCGTCCAACTGACCAAGAGCAATTGTCGCAGACTTCAGGCGCGCACTGGCAATAACGGCAGAAATGCCAACCAGAGCGCCCATCAACGAGAAGATCATCATTGTCATCTTCTTCACATTGATACCGGCAAGCTCTGCAGCTTCCGGATTGCCCCCAATTGCAAAGACGTAGCGTCCAAATCGCGTGCGCGTTGTCAGGAATGTCATGGCAATGCCAACGGCCAGAGCTATCAAGACCGGTATAGCCAAGCCGTGTGATACAAAACCGATTTCTTCTGGCGTTACGCCCTGCGCTTCAGCGGCCCTGCGTACAATTCCGCGAGGCCATGGATAAGCGTTCATCACCAATACGGTTGCCAAAACAACCACACAACCTACGCCACCAATGAGATATTCCGCCCACATGGGACGCAGGGGAAAGTTGAATCGTATACGCGAACGACGTCCGGCTATCAGAACGGCCACAATGCCGATACAGGCAAGAATGCCAATAACCCAGGTTCCCGTCGCCCCAATGGTACCATAGGGCCCACCACCTATCAGGGCGAATGTCGTATCAACCGGTGCGATGGTTTCACCACGCGCAACCAGATAGGCGGAGCCGCGCCAGATCAATAGACCACCAAGTGTAACGATAAATGCCGGAATGCTGAGATAGGCAATCAAAAAACCCTGAAACGCGCCGATAGCCGCACCGCAAATAATGCCGACTGCAACAGTAATTATCCAGGTGAGCGGATGATCCAGACCAAGATAATCGGGCAAGATCCAAACCTGAGTCACCCCCATGATCATGGCAACCAGTCCAAGCATCGATCCAACCGAGAGGTCGATATGCCGGGTCACAATAATCAGCATCATGCCAGTTGCCATCACGGCAATGGAGGATGTTTGGACGGAAAGGTTCCACAGGTTTCGCGGTGTTAGAAACGCACCAAAATCATTGACAAGCACACCATACAGATGAAAGCCAATCCAGATCATCATGAGCGCACCGATCATGCCAAGCATGCGGGTGTCTATCTCGGTCGCCCGCAGGAAACGGACTATTGCGCTGTCCGTCTTTTCGGCGGATGCAAGTGGGTCTGCGGCCTGCGAATTGGCTTCATTGTCAACCATGAACCCCTCCCAAGGTAATTTGATGGGAAAACCGAACTCGGGTTCAGTTTGCCAATCAAATTCATTGGTTAAAGAAAGGCCACGCCGCGGATGCCGCGTGGCCTGATCTCAAAGTCTAATGCACAAGGGCTTATTTACAGGCGGCAACGCTGCTTGTGTCGCCCTTACATGCAGTCGCCTTGTCGATCCAACCGGCATCGATCACCACATTGATATTGTCTTTGGTGATCGGCAGTGGCTCAAGCAGGATGGAATTAACTGTCACGCCGCGCTTACCATCAGAGAATGGGGCCACGTTTGGAATGTCAGTCATCTTCTTGCCATCGGCAAGCATCAGGGCAGCTTCAGCTGCCACTTTACCCAATGCCCGGGAATCTTTCCAAATCGTCGTGGTCTGGGTGCCCAGTGCAACGCGGTTGATCGCAGCAAGGTCGCCGTCCTGGCCACCAACCGGAACGGATCCGGCCATACCCTGTGCGCCGAGAGCCGCCACAACACCACCAGCCATGCCATCATTTTCAGACAGTACAGCATCGATCTTGTTGTCATTGGCAGTCAGGATTTGCTCCATGTTCTTTTGAGCATTTTCAGGCTTCCAACCATCAGAGAAAGCTTCACCAACAATTTTGACCTTGCCGGAATCCAGTGACGGTTTGAGAACTTCCATCATGCCGTTGAGAAGGAAAGTCGCGTTCGGATCACCCGGATCACCCTTGATGATCGCAAAATTGCCTTCCGGCTTCACTTTGAGCACTTCCTTGGCAATCAGACGGCCAACACCCACATTGTCGAATGTGATGTAGAGGCTGTCAGGATGTTCGATCTGAACATCATAGGCAATCATTGGAATGCCTTCGTTTGATGCTTTTTCAACGGCAGGCAGAATGGCTTCTGAATCGAAAGGCACGATCATCAAGACATCCGCACCCTGGGAAATCAGGGACTCAACATCTGTCAGCTGCTTTGCAGCCGAACCCTGCGCATCGGCAGAAATGTACTTGTCGCCATTGGCTTCAACAATACCCTTGATCACAGCTTCATCGCGTTTCCAGCGCTCTTCCTGAAAAACTTTCCAGGATACGCCAATTGTTTTGCCAGCCGCGAATGCGGTGCCTGCAAATGAAGCAGACATCATTGCCGCGCCCATAAGGGCGAGTGTTAATTTCTTCATAAAAATCCTCCCGGTGCGAACACCTGTTCCTACAATTGTGACGGGGTATCCGCCAAACCTCATTTAATTCGAGGCTCAAAAAAAATAGTGACTTGAACTGGGCTTTGTGTCAACATAAAAGTTATGAACACGCAAGCTATTGATAAAAATACGTTTTACAATACAGAACTTTTCAACGGTGTTGCATCGGCTTGTAATTTTCCTAGTCTACGGTGTTGGCGATGGTGACAATTTCCCGATCTGACGACGTGCGCCAGAATAATCGACAAAGAGTTCTGGCCGTGATTCGCAGAGATGCCTTGCTATCCCGCACCGATATATCGGCTAAGACAGGATTGAGTGCCGCTACAGTTTCCGCAATTACCTCGGACCTTCTTGATGAAGGTGCTCTCATTCGCGGCCAGCCACGTCAGGCAGATGCATCCGACGGCTCAGCTTATGGGCGAGGCAGGCCGCAAGTTGCTCTTGGGCTCAATCCTGACGCGGCACTGGTTTGTGCAGTCTATTTCCAGCTTAACCACCTGTCTGCTTCACTATTTGATTATTCCGGCACAATGGTCAGCGAATACACGCTTGAGATCACCACCAAGAATATCACTGTGGAAGAGATTCGCACAGCACTTGTAACCTGCATTGAAGGGGCGTTGGGGCGCACTCTGATGGATACAGGCAGTTTGCGTCACATAGAATTGGGTTTCCAGGGCGTAACTGATGTTGTTGGGGAACAGGTGCTTTGGACACCAATCTGTGGCCAGACCGATATGCCCATTGCCGAATGGTTGAGTGCACATTTTGGCGTTTCAACTCATGTGGCCAATGATTGCGATATGATTGCGCTGGCCCTCAATTGGCGAGACCCTGAAAAATACGGCGCAAACTTTGCTGCTGTATTGCTGGCCCATGGGGTCGGAATGGGATTGTTTCTGCGCGGGAACATTATCAATGGCACCCATTCTTCGGGCGTCGAATTTGGGCACATGACGTATCTTCCTGGAGGTGCATTGTGCAGATGCGGTAATCTTGGCTGTATCGAGTCCTACGCCGGCGATTATGCAATTTGCAGGCGTGCCAATGGCCAGGCAGAATCCGTAGCCCCGTCCGGTGTGATGGATCTGCCCGACCTTGCAAGCGTACTTGAAGCAGCCGAACGCGGCGAGGAGAATGCCTTGACCGCAATTGAAAATGCTGGCGCTGCGATTGGCACCGGGCTGGCCAGCCTGTTTGCAATCGTGGATGCTTTCCCAATCGTTCTGATCGGCCGGGGAACATCATTGTTTAAGTATATGGAGCCCTCACTCAGGGTCGCTCTGGAAACGGCTCCGGGGGAAAATCACAACAGGGATCTTGAAATTACTTGCTATCCCGATGAGCGTCCTCTGGTGCGAGAAGGCTGTGCGATCCGGGGATTGCTGGCCTTCGACACAGAGATTGCGAAACAGCGGCATAACAGTGAGGCAGCTGAATGAACCGAACCTTTTTGAACGTGCGGCTAGCAGCCCTTGTCCTGCTGATCCTGCCCAGCATGGCTGTTTCCCAAGAGGCGGAATGGATGGAACGCACGAAAGCCATCGGCGCTATCGAGACACTTCCATCTGGCCAATTGAACAAAGAAGAATTGGACCGTCTTATCCAGGTTGGGGAAGAGTTGTTTGTGGCAAAATTCACGACAACGGACGGATTGGGCCGACCAGCGGCAACACAGGCGATTTTGCCAACCAAAGTGCGCTACGAACAGGCAACTGCTCTTGCCCGCATTTCAGGACCGGACGCCCAAGCCTGCGTGTCCTGCCACAATGATCCATTGCCGGGTGGTGCCGGAGGATTTGTAACCAATGTCTTTGTCTCCGAAGGCTTCACAAATGCAAGTTTTGACACCAGCGATCCGCAATTTTCCAATGAGCGGGGTACAAATCACCTGTTTGGTGCGGGACTGATCGAACTTCTGGCCCGGGAAATGAGTGCAGATCTTGCGGTCCTGCGCGAACAAGCACTGCGGGAAGCAAAAAGCTCCGGGGAGCCGGTTAAGGTTCGTCTCGCAACGAAAGGTGTCAAGTTTGGAACGATCACTGCCTTGCCGGACGGTTTGGTTGACCTGTCCGGTATTGACGGCATCGATTCCGATCTGGTCGTGCGGCCCTTCAGCCAGAAAGGAGTAATGACCTCCCTGCGCCAATTCACCGTCAACGCGATGAACCATCATCACGGCATGCAGGCAACAGAGCGATTTGGCACGCGTTGGACCGGAGAAGACGATTTTGACGAAGATGGGCGTATTGACGAATTGTCTGCAGCCGACATTTCCGCTCTCGTTGCCTGGCAGGCCACTTTGCCTGCACCCGAAAAAAAGAAACCGGGAATTCCGGCATGGCAGGCAGCCGCAAAAACCGGACAGGAGCTGTTCTCGGAATGGACATGTAGTGAGTGCCACATTCCTTCTCTACCCGTGGATTCGCTGAAATTTTCTGATCCCGGCCCGTATGATGTCTCCGGGACATTGGACCAGACGCAGGTCAAGGAGGTGGCTCGCTATGATCTGGAACTCTTGGACTGGGCCAAAAATCTGCCTCGTGACGACAAGGGGCGCGTGCTTGTTCCACTATTTGGAGATCTCAAGCGGCACAAGATGACTGACAGGCGCATTGCCGCGCTGGGCAATGAACTCCTCTCTCAACGATTTGTGGGCCGCGATGTCTTTATGACCAGCGAACTCTGGGGGGTTGGCTCAACCGCTCCCTATGGGCATCGCAACGATTTCTCGACGCTGGATCAAATCATCCTGGCTCATGGAGGTGCAGGTCGTAAGTCCCGCGATGCCTATGAAAACGCCAGTCCGGATGATCGGTCGGCCCTGATTGCCTTCCTGCGCACTTTGGTGATTGAAAAATGATACGCTGGATTGCTGCTCTTGCCCTCATGTTGGCTCAAGGCCATGCGACTGCACAGGATCTGGGTGAATTCTCATTTGATGTCCCCAGCCTTGGCGAAGAGGCCAGGGAGGCCGGACTGGATCACTCCTATGATGGACCCTGGGAGTATTTCGTTGGTGGTGGTGTTGCGAGCCTCGATTGCAATGCCGACCGCATGCCCGATCTGGTCCTGGCCGGGGGCACCAGTCCGACCAGCCTCTATGTCAATAAGTCCAAGGTCACCGGGCCGTTGAGGTTTGAAAAACGCATGTTCGGACTCTCGTCCAGAGACATCACCAAGGTGCTTGGGGCCTATCCGATCAATATCGATAATGACGCCCACATGGATGTGGTATTGCTGCGCCTCGGTGAGAATATCCTGCTGAAGGGCGGTCCTGATTGCAGCTTTGAAAAGGCAAACCGGCAATTTGCCTTTGACGGCGGCAATGCTTGGAGCACGGGCTTTGCTGCCAACTGGGAAGCAGAAGCTGATTTTCCGACACTTGCAATCGGAAACTATGTGGACCGATCCGCACCGGGTTCCCCATGGGGGACGTGCGAACCAAACCGCTTGATTAGGCCTGGTCCAGGCAATCCGTTGCAATACCAGCAACCTTATGACCTGCAACCCGGCTATTGTTCCTTATCACTGCTTTTCACCGACTGGGACAAGTCTGGCACCCCTGCCCTGCGTGTGACTAATGACAGGCAATACTATCGCGGCGGACAGGAGCAATTATGGCGTATCCCGCCAAACGGCACTCCACGCCAGTATTCGCGGGCACAGGGATGGAAACCCCTGCGGATCTGGGGCATGGGCATTGCCGAAGCCGACCTTGATCAGGATGGCCACCCTGAATATGCCCTTTCTTCGATGGGCGATACCATGCTGCAAACCCTTGATCCGGAGGCCGAAGGCGAGCGCCCCACTTACCGGGACGTGGCATTTGAAAAGAAGATGACGGCCCACCGCCCCTATACCGGTACTGACTTAAAGCCATCTACCGGATGGCACACTCAGTTTGGCGATCTTAATAATGATACCCATCTGGACCTATTCATAGCCAAGGGCAATGTTGAGGCCATGCCCGACTTTGCAGCTTACGACCCCGACAATCTGTTGATGGGCACCCCAAACGGGAAATTCCATGAACAGGGAGACAATGCAGGCATAGCGCTGAACCGCCGCGGACGCGGTGCAGCTGTGGTTGACCTAAATGCTGATGGCATGCTGGACTTGGTTGTGGTGAACCGTAATGGACCTACCAGCCTGTTTCGCAATCTTGGGGCAAAGACCGGATGGGGTTATCGGCCTATGGGTAATTGGCTTGCCATCGAACTTGATAACGGCAAGACAAACACAATGGGTGTCGGTGCGAAGATTACGGTAAAAACCGGAAATTTCACCCAATCGAGAACCGTCAATGTTGGAGGTGGCCATGCATCGGGTCAGGCTGGTTTTACCCATTTCGGACTTGGAGTTGCTGAACGTGCCAAAATCCGTGTCCAGTGGCCGAACGGTGACTGGAGCCATGAATACCGGGTTTTTGCCAATAATTTCGTCCAGATACCCAAAGGCAAACCGGACGCTCTATACTGGTATCCCCAATAGCTCGGACGGACGGTCAAAAATCGAGATTAGCCACTGACAGTGCATTGTCCTGAATGAATTCACGGCGCGGTTCTACATCTTCTCCCATCAAACGCGTGAACAGATCATCTGCCTTTGTCGCCTCGCTGATTTTTACCTGCAACAGTGACCTGGCATCCGGATCCAGAGTGGTCTCCCACAACTGTTCGGCATTCATCTCACCAAGCCCTTTGTATCTTTGAAAGGATAGTCCCTTTTCACCAGCAGCAAAGACGGCTTTCAACAGATCCCGCGGGCCAAAAATATCGATCATGGTTTCCTTGCGTTGAAGCTGACATGGTCTTGCATAAAGCGTCTGCAAATGGACTGCATAGCCATCCAGCGCACGGGCGTCAGCTGAACCAATCAGTGCGCTGTCAATTCTGTGCGCCTCTTTCACGCCGCGCACCATGCGAGAGAACAGCAGCGATGTATCTCCATCTGAACCGGTCTGCAGTTCACCGACCCAACCCTTCTCGGTTTCCTCGGCAATCGCATCAAGACGTTTGGCTACATAGTCTGCAGCTCCGGAAGCTTTGTCCCTATCCGACATCAATTCACTATTGAGCGCTCCGGCAATAGCCAATTGTTCGACAATACCCCTGTCATAGCGTGTGTGAAGACCTTCCAGCAGTGATCTGATATCCAGCGCCCGGTCGACTGCCTGCCGCAGATCAGCTCCGGCCATCACTTCACCGGAGGCCAGTGTCAGCGTGGCATCTTCAAGCCCACCTTCGATGAGATAGTTTTCCCGCTCTGCTTCATCCTTGAGATATTGCTCTGACTTGCCCCGCTTGACGAGATAGAGAGGAGGCTGAGCAATATAAAGATAACCCTTTTCGATCAACTCCGGCATCTGTCTGAAAAAAAACGTCAGCAACAAAGTACGAATATGGGCACCGTCCACATCAGCATCAGTCATGATGATGATCTTGTGATAGCGTGCCTTTTCAATATTGAATTCGTCTTTGCCAATACCGGTTCCAAGAGCGGTGATCAGAGTGCCTATCTGTTCTGACGACAACATTTTGTCGAAACGGGCCCGCTCGACATTCAATACCTTACCGCGCAGGGGAAGAATCGCCTGATTCTTCCGGTCCCTGCCCTGTTTGGCAGACCCGCCCGCAGAATCACCTTCCACAATGAATATCTCAGATTTCGCCGGGTCACGTTCCTGGCAATCTGCCAACTTTCCGGGTAGCGAAGCTATATCCAGCACACCTTTGCGA
>JBPCWM010000240.1:0-8314 GCA_051009515.1 Rhizobiaceae bacterium
ATGCCGCAATCACAGGCCTGACAGAAGACCGCACTTGATCACATGCTCATGGGTAAAAAATCTTCTTGCATAACGGGCGGCAACCACAGAAGCGTTTTAATGAATGACTGGTTCGCCGTCATAAGCGAACCTCTGCCAAAAACTGGGCAATGACCGGCATGCGGACTTTGCAGCCTACCATACTCATCAGAACCGGCCTATCAGCGACAACGTATAAATGACCGCAATGTGCCAGATACAGTGTTTCAGTTGAAGTTGCCCCAAATAAGCTGGTCATCCCTTGCCAATGTTTGGCTGCGAGTTCCGCTGCTGGCGACCAATACAGGTCCGACTACGCATTTGATCCGCGGATCGCTTCAATCACAGCATTCGTCACCTCTACAGTCGTTGCGCTTCCACCGACGTCAGGTGTCATTATTCCCGCAGCGCAAACCTCTTCAATGGATTTCATCAACCGAGCCGAGGCATCTATTTCGCCTAGATGGTCGAGCATCTGGCAGGCGGTCCAGAACGTTGCCACTGGATTGGCAATCCCTTTGCCGGTGATATCGAAAGCCGACCCGTGGATTGGCTCAAACATGGACGGATGGCGCCGTTGTGGGTCAATATTGGCTGTTGGTGCTACTCCAATACTACCAGCCAAAGCACCGGCAAGGTCAGAAAGGACGTCAGCATGAAGATTGGTCGCGACGATCGTGTCGAGACTTTCAGGTTGCAGCGTCATGCGTACTGTCATTGCGTCTACCAGCATCTTGTCCCAAGACACATCGGGAAACGAACCCGCCACCTCGGCGGCTATTTCGTCCCACATGACCATGCCATGACGTTGTGCATTGGATTTGGTAACGACCGTTAGCAGCTTACGCGGCCGGGACCGGGCAAGCTCAAATGCAAAGCGCATAATTCGCTCAACACCAGTCCGGGTAAACACGGAAACTTCTGTTGCAACTTCTTCAGGCAGACCACGATGCACCCGCCCGCCGGCGCCGGAATATTCCCCTTCGGAATTCTCACGCACGATCACCCAGTCCAGGTCACCGGGACCTTTCTCCCGCAATGGGGAAGGAATGCCAGGCAGGATGCGTGTGGGTCGCACATTTGCATACTGGTCAAAGCCCTGGCAGATCGGAAGGCGCAAGCCCCAAAGCGTGATATGATCGGGAACATCGGGCGCACCTACAGCACCAAAGAAGATTGCGTCGAAGTGTTTGAGTTGCTCAAGACCGTCTTCCGGCATCATTACGCCGCTTCTTTTGTAATAATTTGATCCCCAGTCAAATGTAGTTACATCAAATGCGAGGTCGCCTGACCGTACAGCCAATGCGTCAAGCACCTCCAAACCCGCCGAAATGACTTCCGGCCCTATTCCATCGGCCGGTATTGCTGCAACCTTGTACTTTCTCATAAAGCCTCCAAAACGCTTTCTCACCCTTCTATGACAGACATCGCGGCAGCCACAATGTCAAAATCGGAAATGCTTCCAAAACCGCCACGCGTAAAATTTCGACTGCAAAAAAATGGTATGCACCCAATAAAATGTGTCGCGCATGGCCACCTCTTTGGCCATCGCGGATTTGACGAAAACTTTCACCCCCACAGGGCCGTGATTACTCCGAGTTCCACTACGATGAGCGCCAGTAGCCCGATCAACATCATCAGCAGTCACGCCATATGGTTGCCGAAGACTGAACAGGTTTGCTTCAGCACAACCAGAAGCTACACAAGGCCGCCAGACAGTGCCCAAAAGGTCGCGATCTTGGAGACGAGCCGGCTAGTCCCGTCTCCGCGTTTGGTGTACTTTCCTTCATAAGGATTGTCGCCTATTGAGCGTTTTTCGCCGACAACTCACGCGCCTTGGCAACGAGAGCGGCACCATCAATGCCCTTGCCTTTGACCTCCTCAATCCATTTGTTGACTACGGGTTCCAGCGTATCCATGAACACTTTGGTTTCCGCCTCGGAAAGAGTGATGTGCTGCTTTCCGGCCTTGGTTGCCAATCCGATGCCAAAGTCATCACCAGCACGCCAGTATTCGCCGACCTTACCCCACCAGTCGCGGCCAGATGCGTCCTTGAAGGCCTTCTTTATGTCGTCCGGCAAACCCTCCCAGCGCGCCATGTTCATGGACACCTGGAAGGACGTTGTCCCGAGCCTGGTCTTGTCGTGCCCTTCGATGAAATAGTCGATCTGGTTCTGCAGCTTAAGCGGTGGGATGATTTCCCACGGCAATAGCGTGCCATCGATAGTTTTCTTCGACAAAGCGGTCGGAACTTCGGGAACCGGTGTGGCCAGTGGCGAAGCACCAAGCGCTTCAATGACCCACGCGCCGGTCCGGGTCGGGATTCGCATTTTCATGCCGGCCATGTCAGCCGGGCTTCGCACTTCCTTGTCGACAGTCATAATTGCCTGTCCCGCATGGACGTGCAGCCACATGACTTCAACACCTTTATATTCCTGCCTCAGGTCGCTTTCGAACATGTCGTACATGGCCAGGTTCGTTGCTACTGTGTTGTTGGTGTAAACGCCCGGAAGTTCGAATACTTCGGTGCGTGGAAAAAGACCTGGCGTATAGCCGTTTACAGTCCAAACAATATCAACGACTCCATCACGGGCCTGCTGGATCAATTCTGGTGGCTTGCCACCCAGGGACATCGACGGAAAGATTTCAATCTTCACTTTGCCACCAGAATTTTCTTCAACTTTCTTGGCCCACGGCACCAACATATTAACATGCGCCGGGGACTTTGCTGAAAGCAGATGATGCAGCTTGAACGTGTGCTCCTGTGCGAGTGCTCCCAAACTCGACGCAGCTGCCAGCGCTCCTCCCAGGAACAGGGTTTTGATTAGGTTTTTCATATCTTCCTCCACAGATCATACCGATCACTGATTTCGACCGGCGAATGGTTCACTAATACCGTGAGAGTGATCATGACCAATGCTAAAGAGTTGGAATATCAAATGCAGATGCCATCTCCCTGCACTGCTTTCAATCCAATCAAGTCGGAACTTTACTCTCATCAGTATTCGATATATTAGTTATATATCATAACGATTATATGTCATATCTTGTTGAGGAAGACAACATGAAAATCGAAGGATCGCCAGCGGTGGTAACCGGAGGCGCAAGCGGCCTCGGTGAAGCAACTGCCCAGCGGCTCGCTTCGGCCGGTGCAAATGTCGCTATTCTTGACTACAATCTGGAACGCGCCAGCCAGGTTGCGGCAGAAATTGGTGGTCATGCTATTCAAGTCGACGTGGCCGATGAGACGTCGGTAGCACATGCAGTTCAGGCCGCAGTCGCCTCTCTCGGTTCAGCACCACGTATCGCTGTCAATTGCGCAGGAATTGGCCTAGCGGCCCGGGTTGTTGGCCGGGAGGGAAAACTGTCGTTTGACGTGTTCGAGAAGACAATCGCAGTCAATCTTTTTGGCACCTATCATGTGATGAGCCATGCAGCTAATCTGATGTCCTCACTGGAAGCTCTTGATCACGGGGAGCGGGGTGTTGTCATCAATACCGCTTCCGTGGCCTGGCAGGACGGCCAGATTGGTCAAGCAGCCTATGCCGCCTCCAAAGGTGCCATAGCCTCAATGAGTCTGCCAGTGGCACGTGAATTTGCCCGCATGGGCATTCGGGTGTTAGCCATCGCGCCCGGCCTCTTTGAGACGCCGATGATGGCGGGTTTGCCGGAGGAGGTAGCGGAAAAGATTGCCGCCGAAGTTCCGTTTCCTCAGCGTCTCGGGCAGCCCGATGAATTTGCCTTGCTTGTGCAGCAAGTGATTGAGAACCCCTACATTAACGGTACCAATATCCGCCTCGACGGTGCGGTGCGACTGGCGCCCAAATAGGTGATTGCAATGGACGATTCTGTTCTGAAGATCGAGATTGATGGCCGGATCGCTGTGCTCACAATGAACCGCCCGGACAAACGTAACGCCATGAGTGATGCTTTGCTCGATGCACTTGATGCGTTTTTCTCCAACCCGCCCGAACAACTAAAGGCAATCATATTAACCGGTACCGCTGGACACTTTTGCGCCGGATTGGATCTCAGCCAGCACATCTCCCGAACTGCCGAAGAAAACCTGATGCATTCGCGGCACTGGCACGCCGTGATGGATCGTATTGAATTCGGCAATGTTCCCGTAATTTCTGCCATGTTTGGTGCAGTTATGGGAGGCGGATTGGAGCTTGCCACATCGACCCATGTGCGTGTCGCGGATGCTTCAACTGTCTATCAGCTGCCCGAAGGCCGCAGGGGGATTTATGTCGGTGGCGGTGCGTCCGTAAGGGTGGCCCGAATAATCGGCGCTGGTCGGATGCGCGAGATGATGTTGACGGGTAGAAAGTTCAGCGCCGAGGACGGACTATCATTGGGACTAAATCACTATGCTGTTGATGAAGGGGAAGCACTTGCAACAGCCAGGAAACTCGCAGAGAAGATTGCCGACAATGCGCCCATGTCGAACTATCTCATGATCCATACGATCGGCCGCCTGGAAGACATGTCGCGTGCCGACGGCCTTTATGCGGAAGCATTGAGCGCAGCAGTGGTGCAAACCACACCCGACGCCCACGAAGGTCTCGCCGCCTTTCTGGAAAAACGTCCTCCAAAATTTCGATGACACCATGAGCCAGCGCCCAAAACTTGAACAACAGAGCAATGATATTTTGCCAACGCCGAGCGACTCGGTTCTTCGGCAATTCCTTGGTTATCATATGAAGCGCGCCTACAACGTGCTGCGATCAGACCTGCTGAAGACACTTGAACCACTTGGCTTGCGTATCACGACTTATTCGTCGCTTGTGGTTATCGTGGAAAATCCGGGGATCAGGCAATCCGAATTGGCCCGGGCACTCGACATTGAGCGTCCCAATCTGGTCGTTGTACTGGATGAACTCGAACAGCGGGGCTGGATCAACAAGGAGCGTGTCGAGACGGATCGCCGCGCCTACGCGCTATTTGCTACGCTGGCAGGATCACAGGTCTGCGAGAAGGCCGTTGCTTTGGACAAGGCCCACGAGGCGCGACTGCTGAGCAGTCTCGATCCCGCGACATATGAAAAGTTGATTGAAGTGCTGAACTCTATTGAGCATTCGGCAGTGGAACCCTGATATGGTATCGGCTATCGACTACGAAAGGCACCAGGTCTCTCGCGACCTTCTCACCGATGGCAGCATCCTGTTACGCTCGGACATTCCGCTCCGCCCGGTCGCAAGGAACACTGGTGAATGGTTGCGCAAATGGGGCGAAGAAACGCCTAACCGCACTTTTCTTATGGAACGTTCTGGCCAGGGCTGGCGTCAGATTTCCTACGCGGAAACATTACAGCAAGTACAGGCCCTGGCGGCATCAATGCTGGCGCGCGGCATGGGCCCCGACACGCCGATCGTGGTGCTTTCCGGTCCAGGCATCGATCATGGTGTGCTCGCTCTCGCCGCCCAATATATTGGCGTGCCGGTTGCTCCGCTTGCTGAACAATATTCGCTGATCCCAGAAGCTCGGGGACGCTTGGTTCATTGCATCAACAAGATCCGGCCCGCAATGGTATTTGCCGTGGACGGTGATCAATTTGGCGATGCGCTGAAGCTTGAACTTTTCGATGGTGTTGAAAAGCTGGTCAGCCGCAACCTGTTTGACGGAACATTAAGCTTTCAGAACTTGCTTAAAGGGGAAGGAGGTAGCGACATCGCTGGCGCTTATGCGAAAGTGGGTCCTGACACACTGGCCAAGATACTTTTCACCTCTGGTTCCACAGGCAATCCAAAGGGCGTGCCGCAGACCCAGCGGATGATGACAGTCAATCAAGCACAATACCTGGCTTGCCTTCCCATGCTGCGTGAACGCCACCACACAATCGTCGAATGGTTGCCGTGGAACCATGTGTTTGCCGGAAATTCCGACTTCAACATGATGCTGTCTAATGGTGGCACATTGATTCTTGACGATGGCAAACCGGTTAAGGGCATGTTCGACCGCACGCTGGAAAACCTTGCTATGCATGTGGGAACCCTGAGCTTCAATGTGCCCATCGCCTATTCAATGTTGGTTGAGGCCTTTCGCAAGGATAAAAAGCTCCGCCACAGGTTCTTTTCCGACCTTGATATGATCTTTTACGCCGGTGCATCACTACCTGCAGACCTTTGGTCCGCTCTTGAAGACATGTCCCGAGAAGCAACCGGCAGCGTCCCAATGATGACGTCCAGTTGGGGGCTGACAGAAACGGCACCCGCGTGTCTTATTCATCACCAGGGTGGAGCTGAAACAGGGATGATTGGCATTCCCGTGCCAGAGCTAGATGTCAAGCTGTTGCCCTATCAGGACAATAGATACGAGATACGAGTGAAGGGACCCAATGTCATCACGTCTTATTTCGACGAGCCGGAGAAGACTGCAGAAGCGTTCGACGAAGAAGGATTCTTCATTACCAACGATGCGGTAAGGTTCGTTGACCCTGACAATATCGCTGAAGGCATCCGCTTTGACGGCCGTATTACCGAGGATTTCAAGCTGCTGACCGGCACCTGGGTTCAAGCAGCGAAGATAAGGCTGCAGGCCCTTGGGGCCTTGGAAGGTTCCGTTCAGGACGTAGTCGTTACGGGTGCTGACCGCAAGGACATTGGCCTGCTTGTGTTCCCCTCCCGACATGACCTTCGATGCGATGAGAGTGGGGAAACGATAATCGATCCAACATACTGTCGCAGTTTGCGTTCTGCCCTGAAGCCCCTTGTTGAGGCCGCTACCGGCTCATCCAACAGGATCGCCCGCCTGTTGATCACGGCAAAGCCCCCATCCATTCAGGATGGAGAGATAACCGCCAAGGGCAGCTTGAATATCAACGCTATCCTGATAGGGAGATCCGGCCTGCTGGATCGACTCTACGATGACAATGACCCATCCACCATTTTGACCTGAGGCCGCACCATGATTGATTTCGAAAAAGTCAAAGCTATTGACATCCATACCCATGCGGAAGAACCGTGCTGCGACACGCGTGATGACGGTTATAATGAATTCCAGTCCGGCATGGCTGCCTACTTCAAGAACCCCGCGGGGGCAAAGGGAATGCTGCCAACGGTACAGGACACAGCGAACTACTATCGAGAGCGCAATATTGCAGCGGTTATCTTCCCGGTTGATGCGGAGCGCGAGACCGGGTTTCGTCGCTACAGCAACGAAGAAGTCGCGGAAATCTGTGCCGAAAACGACGATATCCTGATACCCTTTGCCTCAATAGATCCCGCCAAAGGCAAGTCGGGTGCACGCGAGGCTCGACGACTTGTCAATGAATTTGGTGTCAAAGGCTTCAAGTTTCACCCCACCATGCAAGGCTTTTATCCCAATGATCGCTGGGCTTATCCGCTCTACGAAGCAATCGCTGAACTAGGTGCCATTTCTCTGTTTCACACAGGTCAAACCGGAGTGGGATCAGGCATGCGCGGTGGCATGGGAATGCGGTTGAAATACTCAAATCCGATGTATCTTGATGACGTTGCTGTCGACTTTCCAGACATGCCGATCATATTGGCACATCCCTCATTCCCCTGGACTGAAGAAGGGTTGGCCGTCGCCCAGCACAAGCCCAATGTTTATTACGACATGTCCGGTTGGTCGCCAAAGTATTTTCCCGAGACCTTCATCCGCTACGCCAATTCGATTCTGAAAAAGAAAATGCTGTTTGGCTCCGACTGGCCCGCGATCACCCCTGACCGGTGGTTAAAGGACTTCGAGGCCATGCCTTTCAAGGATGAAGTTCGTCCGCTTATCCTAAAGGAAAATGCCATGAAAATTCTGGGCGTAGGTTCCTGACGACAGGGTGATCAGCAAAGTAATTTCCTAGATTTGATGTACCTCATATGCCTTTGACAACAATCACCGTCACCTGGGCCCTGCCCAACAAAGTTCAGGGTTGAATGAACATCACGGAGCATTCGAATTGATAGCCCGAATCAGTTGAAGATGGAGGAGATTGGCTTTTTCAAAAGCTGATTGGTCCAGTTTGCCATCTCAACACATGGGCGGCAAGGGGGAGCTTTTGGGTCCTGTACAGTATTGCTTCAATTCAAATTTCATTCTGTCTGCGACGGGGCTGTTGGTTCCGAAAAGGGCTCAGAGCAGCCAATCACCACCCTCAGGTACCTTTGTAGTCCAATGACTGCTTTCGAATTTATTGTGGTGCTAACGTATCCCGTTGAGTTACCTCGACAGACACCCCCGGGGGGTGGGTACCCCTAGTCAATTCTTATGTTTCCGGCAGGGGCCGTACACCCGGATATATAGGGACTCTGATACTTATCAGTACTAAACCAAGATC
>JBPCWM010000241.1:0-5241 GCA_051009515.1 Rhizobiaceae bacterium
TTTACCAATGGCAGACAAACAGGACCCTGCAGGACAATCCGCCGAAAACAGCATGTGGGGAGGCCGGTTTGCGGCAGGCCCTGATGCCATAATGGAGGAAATTAATGCCTCCATCGGGTTCGACCGAAAACTCTACACGCAGGACATTGCCGGCTCTCGTGCTCATGCCCGGATGTTGCATGACCAGAAGATTTTGTCACCAGATGATTTTGCCGCAATCGATCAAGGTTTGTGCACAATATTGTCAGAAATCGAATCCGGTACTTTCAAATTTTCGCGGGCGCTGGAAGATATTCACATGAATGTCGAGTCCCGTTTGACTGAACTAATCGGCCCGGCTGCCGGTCGTTTGCACACCGCCCGGTCGCGCAATGATCAGATCGCCCTTGATTTTCGCATGTGGGTTCGAGATCAGACTGATTCTGCACAACTGGCCATCGCGGCCCTTATCGAAGCTCTGCTGGATAAGGCAGAACAGCATGCTGGTACGGTCATGCCCGGCTTCACACATTTGCAAACCGCCCAGCCGGTAACGTTCGGCCACCATTGTCTTGCCTATGTGGAAATGATGGCCCGCGACCGGTCCCGTTTTCGCGATGCAAGAGCGCGTATGAATGAATGTCCTCTGGGAGCAGCAGCGCTAGCTGGAACGGGCTTTGCGATTGATCGTCATGCGACGGCCAGTGCGTTGGGGTTCCGGGAGCCGACACGCAATTCACTCGACAGTGTGTCGGATCGGGATTTTGCATTGGAATTTCTCTCAGCTGCCAGCATTTGCGCTACTCATCTGACACGCCTGGCGGAAGAAATGGTGATCTGGTCGACACCGCAATTCGGATTCATCCAATTGTCAGACCGCTTTTCGACTGGCTCCTCAATTATGCCGCAGAAGAAGAACCCCGATGCTGCCGAACTGGTGCGCGGCAAGGTTGGTCGCATCAATGGAGCATTGGTAGGTTTGTTGACCGTCATGAAGGGTCTGCCGCTGACCTATTCCAAGGACATGCAGGAAGACAAGGAAGGGGTTTTTGACGCTGCAGAAACCCTTGAACTGTGTCTGGCAGCCATGACCGGCATGGTACGGGACATGGCAATCAATAGCGATGCGATGCACCGTGCCGCCGGTTCGGGCTATGCAACAGCAACCGATCTGGCAGATTGGCTGGTGCGCGAGGTCGGCATTCCGTTCCGCGATGCCCATCATGTGACTGGCCGGGCCGTTGCACTTGCAGAATCCAAAGGTTGTGATTTGGCGGAACTGGACCTGAACGAGTTGCAAACCCTGAATCCAAAAATCAATGCATCCGTCTTTGATGTACTCACTGTGGAGGCCAGTGTTGCCAGCCGCAAAAGTTTTGGAGGAACGGCACCGGACAATGTGCTGGCGCAGGTTGTTGCCTGGCGGGAGCGACTGAACCAATAACGCAGAATCGTGTCCCATGTGATATGGCGGGTGGTCTGTGATGAAAAACATGATATGACAATTTGAATTCGACGTGCTTGTGCAGTGATCTGGTGAAATGAATACAGTGTTGAGAACAAGACCGGTTGCACTGACAGTGGCAGCACTTGCGCTTGCCGCGTTGCTGGCTGGTTGTGGGCGGGCTGGAAGTCCGCTGAAACCTTCCGAGGCTGCAGTTGAACGCGCAAAAGAACAAAATTTGCCTCCACCAGACGTTCCTGTTCCCAATAGTCAGAACCCGGAAAAACGCTTCATCCTGGACGGATTGCTCGAATAGAGCAGCCCCTTACTCCCAAGAAGACAACAGACCATGAACCATTTTGAATACCGAGACGGCATTCTCCATGCCGAGGAAGTGGCCCTGCCGGAAATCGCTCGCCATGTGGGCACGCCGTTTTATTGCTATTCCACCGCTACCCTGGAACGGCATTACACCGTCTTTGCCGATGCCTTCAAAGATATAGATGCCATGGTGTGCTATGCCATGAAGGCCAATTCCAATCAGGCCGTGCTGAAAACCCTGGCGCGGCTGGGTTCCGGCGCCGATATTGTATCAGAAGGTGAATTGAGGCGCGCATTGGCGGCTGGAATTCCGGCCAGCAAAATCATGTTTTCCGGTGTTGGAAAGAAGCCGGGTGAAATGGATTTTGCCCTAGAAGCGGAGATTTTCTGTTTCAATGTTGAATCCGAACCGGAACTGGAAATTTTGTCACAGCGGGCCGTTGCGATGGGCAAAGTTGCCCATGTTTCGTTTCGCATCAACCCCGATGTGGACGCAAAAACCCATGCAAAAATTTCCACCGGAAAAGCGCAGGACAAATTTGGGATTCCATGGAAAGAGGCTCCTCGAATTTATTCAAGAGCTGCTGAACTGCCCAACATCGAGGTAACCGGTATTGATATGCATATCGGCAGTCAGATCACCGATCTGGAGCCTTTTGACAGAGCATTTTCCCGTTTAGCGGAATTGATTAACGAGCTGCGAGCGCAGGGCCATGAGATTGATCATGTCGATCTGGGCGGCGGACTGGGCATTCCCTATCACGAGGACAATCAGCCACCACCTGACCCGGAAGCCTATGCAGAAGTGGTCAAACGACATGTAAGAGATCTGGATGCTCGCGTTGTGTTTGAGCCTGGCCGGCTGATTGCCGGTAATGCCGGCATATTCGTTACGGAAGTCACATATGTTAAGGAAGGGGACGAGCGGGTATTTGTTATTGTGGATGGCGCGATGAATGATCTGATACGCCCGACCCTTTACGATGCCTATCACGAGATAAGGCCTGTCGATATCGGGCGTGGATTTACCAGCAGAGTAATGGCTGACATTGTCGGCCCGGTCTGCGAATCAGGAGATTATCTGGCTAAGGAAAGGGAGATGCCCAAGCCGATGGCGGGTGATTTGCTGGCTTTGGGCTCTGCTGGAGCCTATGGCGCTGTACAGGCAGGAACCTACAATTCGCGGCCGCTGGTGCCCGAGGTGCTGGTGAGCGGTGATCAGTATCACGTCATCAGGCCACGGCACAGCCTGGATGAGTTGATCGCACTTGATTCCGTGCCTGACTGGTTGGAATAGTGTATTCAATCAGCATACCGGGCACTTCGCTGATCCTGGCAAATGGCGGTAGACGCTGTTGCAACACCCGCAGGTGATGGGCATGGATTGGATCGGATGTTTGTGGGATATTGCGTGCGCATCAATCTGCCGCAGTCTGACTTGTCTTTAGAAGCATGAAAATTTCCCGTCAGAAATATTTTGCTGGGTGGAGTAAAAAAGCATCATATAGTGTCAAAAGTAATGATGTACAGAGTTATTAGTTTTAAAAATATTCATTAGTTTTTATATCCAAGTATTGCCATTTTATTTTTGATGTCCATCACAATTAGGAGATCAGACTGACAATTGATGAGACTGGGTCTCGTCTTTGCCGTTTTTGCTGCTAAAGTGAGCGCAGGACAAACCGATGGGTTGCTTCGAGTTGAAACGCCAAACTCAAAATGAAGTCGTGAACGAGCAGGATAACAACTCCGGCACAGAACGCCTTGCAACAACCCGCGCGCTGGCCTGGTTGGCCGAGATGTGGGAGCGTTTGTGGCCGCGATTACTTCCCATGGCGTTCGTTGTAAGCCTGTTTTTGACCGTATCCTGGCTAGGGCTTTGGCCCGCGATGGGCCCAGTGCTGCAAACAGGATTGCTGGTATTATTTTCAATAGGTGCGCTGGCGACCCTTTATCCGCTCAGGACATTGACATTGCCGCAACCGGCCGAAGTCGATACGCGTATTGAGCGGGTGTCGCGTCTTGAGCACAGGCCGGTTACGGCGCAGAAGGACAGGCCCGCAGGACTTGCAGGCAATGACGATCCATTTGCCAAGGCGTTGTGGGAAGAACATCGCCGCCGCATGGCCGGCAAGCTTGATGGTCTGCGTCCGGGCACACCCAATCCCAAAATATCTCAACGGGACCCGTATGCATTGAGGTCCATCATGGCTTTGCTGTTGTTTGTGGCGTTTGCCGCGGGTTGGGGTGATTGGTCATCACGCATTGGCGATGCATTTCGCAACCATTCTAACACCCAGCAGGCCAGCACCGGTCGCATTGATGCCTGGCTGACACCACCCGCCTATACCAACCGCCCCCCCATTTTTCTGGCAGCTGATACGAACACCGTGACTGTACCAGAGGGCAGTGAGCTCGTGGTGCGTTTTCTCGGCGTAATCGATCCGTCCGTTTCATTAATTGACGCTGAAACCGGTTCCGTGGAGCCCGTTGCAGCTGCGCTTGAAGATACGAACAAGACTGACAAAATTGATCAGGACGCCGGCGCACAAAGCCAGACTTTCAAGGCGACGTTGAAACAGACAGGGACGATTGATCTTGTATCTGCGGGCCGTCCCCTGCGCCAATGGGCTGTCACGGTTCTGGCTGATGACGATCCGATCATCCGGTATGAGGAAGATCCAACCGCCTCCGCCCGTGGTACACTTGAATTCGCCTATTCGGTTGAAGATGATTACCGTGTCGTTGCGGCAAGGGCGGAAATCCTCCAGGCTGATCCGAAAGCCGAAGGGGCCGAACCTCTGATCGAGGCCCCCGATATCGCACTGTCACTACCCAGCCGCAATGCCCGTGATGGTGTGACCCGTTCCAGTCAGGACCTCACAGCCCACCCCTGGGCTGGAGCAGAAGTAGAGATGACCCTGATCGCTGAAGATGAGGCAGGTCAGACCGGGCGCAGTGAAACGCGCACATTCATTCTGCCAGAGCGCATATTCACTAAACCTCTGGCCCTGGCTGTTGTGGAAGAACGGCGCAAACTGGCGCTTGATGCCAATGCGGCACGAGATGTTGCAGAGATGCTTGATATCATAACCGACACTCATCCTGATGAATTCATCAAGGATGTGTCGGTCTTTACCGCTCTGCGGGTTGCCTTTCGCACAATACAGCGCAACACCGATCACAACGAATTGCGGGGTGCGCTTGACCTCTTGTGGGAAACTGCGCTGGCGATTGAAGACGGTGATCTTTCCCTTGCCGAACGCCGGCTCCGAGACGCACAGGAACGCTTGTCCCAGGCCCTTGAAAACGGTGCATCTGATGAGGAAATCGATGAGCTGATGAAGGAATTGCGCGCGGCTATGGATGCCTTCATGCGCGAACTTGCCGAGCAAATGTCCCGTAACCCGCAAAATCAGCAGGCCATGCCACTGGATCCGAATACGCAAATGCTGCGTCAGCAGGATCTGGACCGACTAATGCAACAGATTGAAGAC
>JBPCWM010000242.1:0-3408 GCA_051009515.1 Rhizobiaceae bacterium
CTTCACCACTGAGCTTGAGCAGCAGACGCTTCACCGGACGGGTCATGGCAAGCTCCGCGCCCTGCTTGTCGAGCGCACCGGCGCGCGCCTATCCACCTTTGACCTGTGCCGCAACTTCTGCAGCAAAGTCTTCCTCTTCTTTTTCAATACCTTCGCCCAACTGGAAGCGAACGAAGCCTTTGAGTGCAATGGGGGCGCCTGCATCCTTTTCCGCATTTTTCAATGCCTGCTCAACAGAATTTTCTCCATCAATCACAAAGGTTTGTGAGAGAAGTACGTTTTCTTCAAAAAACTTGCGAATACGACCTTCTACCATTTTTTCAATGATGTTGTCTGGTTTGCCAGATTCACGGGCAGATTCAACGAAAATGTTCTTTTCTCTTTCGACTACCTCGGCGTCCATATCTTCCTTGGTTGCAGCCAGAGGATTGGTGGCCGCGACATGCATTGCAACCTGACGTCCAATTGCACCAACGGCTGCTGCATCACCGGTTGATTCCAATCCAACCAGCACACCGATCTTCCCGAGACCGTCAGCAATGGCGTTGTGGATGTAGGAGGCAACAACACCGTTTTCCACTTCCATGACAGCTGAGCGACGCAACCCCATGTTCTCACCGATTGTTGCAATGGCCTCTGTGACGTTTTCAGAAACGGGCTTGCCATTGAGATCAGCCGCGGTCACGGCTTCGACCGATCCGTCTGTAGCCAAGGCAACTTCTGCAATGCCGGATGCAAGTGCCTGGAAGTCATCATTGCGAGAAACAAAATCTGTTTCGGAATTCACCTCAACGATGGCAGCCTTTGAGCCAGCACCGGCCACGGCCACCAGGCCTTCGGCAGCGGTGCGTCCAGACTTTTTGTCAGCTTTTGCAATACCCTTTGCACGCAACCAGTCGATTGCTGCTTCAATATCGCCATTATTTTCATTCAGCGCGTTTTTGCAGTCCATCATGCCTGCGCCGGTTTTGTCGCGCAGTTCTTTCACCATTGATGCTGTAATAGCCATCTCAATAGCCTTTCCTGTTGGCCTCGCGATTGCGGGGCAATGGGTGTCGTATTGTATAGAGAACCCAAATTACGGCCCTCTCGTCAGCATTTAAAATTGTTCGAATCGGTCAGACTTCAAGCACTGCATGGCAGCCATGCAGTGCTTGTCAGATGCTTGAAAACTCAGGCTTTGACCTTCTCAGCCGCCTGAGCTTTCCAGTCTTCGATCTGGGCAGCGGAAAACGGCATGTTTTCATCAACTTTGGCAATGTCTTCAGCAGATAGCTCAGCGATTTGCTTGTAAGTTGTGATACCCTGCTCGTTCAGTTGGGTTTCAGCGACAGGTCCGATACCATTGATCTCCTTGAGATCATCTGCATCACCGTCAACGGCAGCGAACAAAGGCGCGGCGGCGGCTGGTGCAGCTTCTTCCGCAGCTGCAGGTGCAGCCTCTTCAACAACTGCCGCAGGGGCAGCCTCTTCAGCAGCGGCTGCAGCAACAGGCGCATCAGCTTCCAGTACGTTTTCAACCGGAGCTTCAGCCTGCGCACCCAGATCAACACCGGAAGCACCCTGTTGACGTGCAATACCGTCAATCGCAGCCTTCGCGATCAGGTCGCAATACAGGGCGATGGCGCGCGATGCATCGTCATTGCCTGGAATTGGCAGATCGATATTGTCGGTATCCGAATTTGAATCGAGCACCGCGCAAATCGGAATTTTCAGCTTGGCAGCTTCCAGCACGGCAATGGCTTCCTTGTTTGTGTCAATAACAAAGATCATGTCGGGTGTTCCGCCCATGTCCTTGATACCACCCAAAGCACGTTCAAGCTTGTCCCGCTCACGGGTCAGTTTCAGCAATTCTTTCTTTTTGAAACCTGATTGCTCACCTGAAAGCAGCTCTTCCAGTTCGCGCAACCGTTTGATTGAGTTGGAAATTGTTTTCCAGTTTGTCAGCATTCCACCCAACCAGCGGGCGTTGACATAATATTGCGCAGAACGACGGGCCGCATCGGCAACCTGTTCAGACGCAGTGCGTTTTGTGCCAACGAAAAGAACGCGACCGCCACGGGCCACGGTGTCGGACACTTGTTTCAGCGCATTGTGCAACAGTGGCACGGTTTGGGACAGGTCAAGAATGTGGATATTGTTGCGCTTACCAAAAATGAACTTGTCCATTTTCGGGTTCCAGCGGTGGGTCTGATGACCAAAGTGAACACCTGCTTCCAACAGCTGACGCATAGAAAAATCGGGCAGAGCCATGGCTCGCATCTCCTTTTACCGGTTGTACCTGGCGCGGATAAGAACGACAGAACCAACGTCTGCCGCACCGGAAGTGCTGGTCAGTGCCATGTTATTGCTAACTCGGGGCTGATCGCTCAAAAGAACGGTGACCACCACGCATCCGCGTGTGGAATGAGCGGCGTTATATCGGTAAATCAAAATTGTGCAAGCGATTAGTTGCTCACCGGCCGAAGATTCATGGCGGGATAGTTTTTAACGAAATTACGTCGAGTACATTTCACCAATCTTCGAATTACATTCTGGATTCAAATTGTCGCAGCCACGATGCATGAGATTGGGGGCGGTCAACAGATTGAGCGTATTCGCTCACAGAAACACCAAAGCGGCGCTTGAATGCGCGATTCATGAGCTGTAGATCGCCGAATCCAGAATCGGCAGCAACTCGCTTGAGCGGATAATTGTCCATCAAAAGCCCCCGTGCATGGTCAAGGCGAACGCTTTCTACAAATTGGCCTGGCGAAACCTGCATATCTTGTTTGAAGCGGCGTGACAGCGTACGGATATTCAACCCAACAACATCTGCCATATTATTCAACGACCAATCGAATTGAGGCTCGGATACAATCTTTTCGATCAACCTTGTCAATGAATCCTCTTTTGTAAATTGACCGGCAAGATGTAGCGATTTTTGGCTCTGCCCACCTGTACGACGAAACTGGACCACGAGTGAGCGGGCAACCGATAGCGCAGTTGACGCCCCACAATCCATCTTGACAATTGACAGCGCGAGATCAATTCCCGTTGCGACACCAGCAGATGTAAATATCCGCTGCCCCATGATGCAAATCTGATCCAGATCCCAGTTAACATCATTGTATCTGAGCGTATCATTCAACCTGGCCCAGTGTGTCGTGGCGGATTTTCCGTTCAATACACCTGCTTCGGCCAATATCAACGCTCCCGAACAAATGGCGATTACACGCTCATCTCCTGAACTCTCAACCCGTTGCCTAACTGCCTGAAGCAATACGGCGTTTTTCAAAACTTGGTCCACACCCGGCCCGCCAGGAATCAACAAATCTCGATTACTACGATTTGCAGACAAAGCTCCATCTGCGATCAACTGAATGCCACAACAGGTTCGGACCGGCTTTCCATCCAGCAAAACAAATC
>JBPCWM010000243.1:0-4008 GCA_051009515.1 Rhizobiaceae bacterium
AGTCAGGAGCGGCCATGTTTGCCTTGGTCATCTGTTTGCACTGTTGGAACGAAGCTTCAGGCTGTGCGTGTCACAAGTCAATCGCCATGTGGAATATGGCATTTGTAGACTGTTGGAATAGGCCAGAACGCAGATAAAACCGCGAAAAACATGGGAAATGCGAGGATAATTGCCCCGGCAGGACTTAAAACCTGCTAGGTTTCTTGGCTGAAACGGAGACACCAGCATCCATGGCACACACAGACCTGCCGGATCAGCCCAAAATTTCTGCGACGGGACTGGCTGCAGACCTTGCACGCCGGGCAGAAGACGGAAATCCCGTTCGCGTTTGCATAATAGGTGCTGGCGAGATGGGGACCGATCTGGTCACCGCTATTCGACAAATGCGGGGCGTAGAGATTGCTGCTATTGTTGACCGCCGGTTGCAAAGTGCCAAGCCAGCGATGGCGATTGCCGGATATGACGACGACATGGGTGTGGTGTGCGAAACAGCGGTTTCTATCACCTCAGCCGTGGAACACGGACAATTGCCAATCGTACAGGATGCCTATGAAGCGTTATCACATGATTTGGTGGATGTTGTAATAGACGCAACCGGCGTTCCTGAAGCCGGGGCCGAGTTTGGAATGGCAGCATTGGATGCAGGAAAACACCTTGTGATGATGAATGTTGAGGCCGATGTTACAGTTGGAGCGATGATGCAGGACATCGCAGCAAAAAAAGGTCTGGTCTACACCGTTGGCGCAGGGGATGAGCCAAGTTCAGTCATGGAAATCTATGATTGGGTAACAGCTCTAGGCTATCCTGTAATTGCGGCAGGAAAAGGCAAGAACAATGCATTTCGCATTGACGCCGTACCGGACGATTATCGCGAGGAAGCTGAACGTCGAAACATGAACCCTCGTATGCTGGTGGAGTTTGTCGATGGTTCGAAAACAATGGTGGAAATGTGCTGCATTGCAAATGCGACCGGCTTGATGCCCGACAAGCCTGGAATGCACGGGCCGGACTGCTCGCTGGAGGACCTCAACAAGGTGCTGTGCCCGGTGGAGGATGGCGGCGTTCTACAATCGCGGGGTTGTGTTGATTTTTCAGTAGGCAAGGGCGTTGCTCCGGGGGTTTTCGTCATCGCTGACATGCGCCACCACCGTATCCGCGAGCGCATGAATGACCTGCATCTCGGCCCGGGACCCTATTATACATTTTATCGTCCTTATCACCTGACCAGCCTTGAAGTTCCTCTTTCTGCGGCGCGAGCCGTACTCTATGGTACTAGTGATATGAAACCCCTTCCCAGACCGGTTGCCGAGGTTTGTGCCCTGGCCAAGAAAGACCTCAGGGCAGGCGACATACTCGATTTCATCGGTGAGACCTCCTACAGGTCGTGGGCCATGAGAGCAGACGAGGCCCGCAGGCAAGGGGCCTTGCCCGTGGGTCTGCTGGATAAGGGGCGTGTGGTGAATGATATCCCAAAAGGCGCATTGATCACCGGGAATGATGTTAAGGTGAGGACGGATACGCCGTTGTACAGATTAAGACGTCAGCAGGACCGCTGGCTTGGCTATGAGGTCTGAGGAATGAGTAACAATACACCAGATAATGATTACCCACGCGACATGATCGGCTATGGCAAAAGCCCACCCGACCCAAAATGGCCGCAGAGCAAGAAAATAGCGGTGCAATTCGTCATCAATTACGAAGAAGGCGGCGAAAACAATATTCTGCACGGGGATGCTGCCTCGGAAGCTTTTCTGTCTGAAATAGTGGGAGCTGCGGCCTGGCCCGGACAGCGTCACATGAATATGGAATCAATTTATGAATATGGATCGCGGGCCGGTTTCTGGCGACTGTGGCGCATGTTCTCGCAAAGATCACTGCCGGTGACGGTGTTCGCAGTCGCCACTGCGCTTGAAAAAAACCCGCAGGCAGTTGAGGCGATGCTGGAGGCAGATTGGGAGATCGCGACCCATGGATTGAAATGGATTGATTACAAGGATTTTGGCCGCGACAAGGAGCAGGCCCACATAGAACGAGCCTGCCGTATTCATGAAAGGGTAACCGGTAAGTTTCCAAGCGGCCTGTATCAGGGCCGCACATCGGTCAATACGCTGGACATTGCCATGGAGATGAATTGCTTTGACTGGCTGGCTGACATTTATAGTGATGAATTGCCCTATTGGGTGCAGGCCCACGGGGGTCATCACTTATATGTTCCCTACACATTGGACGCCAATGACATGCGCTTTGCCACGCCGCAGGGCTTCAACAGCGGCGATCAGTTCTTTGCCTATTTGAAAGATAGTTTTGAATGCCTGTTGGAAGAGGGGCGTGCTGGTGCACCGAAAATGATGTCGGTTGGTCTGCATTGCAGGCTTGTAGGTCGGCCCGGAAGGGCATTTGCCCTGGCGCGGTTTCTTGACCATGTACTTGCCCAGGATGATGCATGGATATGCACCCGTGGAGAAATAGCTGCGCACTGGCGCAATATCCACCCGGTTCCGATTTCCACTTGACGGATTGACTCCAGAGGCCAAGATTTAGACATGGCAGACCCAATCAGACTTGTTTTAAACGGCGAAACCACCAGTACAGACTGCAGGCCAGACATGACGGTTCTGGAATGGCTGCGTGGGGAAAAGCTGTTGCGGGGGTCCAAGGAAGGTTGCGCCGAAGGGGACTGTGGGGCTTGCTCCGTGTTGGTGAAGCGGGCTGATGAGGAATATTTTGTCCCGGCTAACTCCTGCATCATGCTGATGGGCCAGCTTGAGGGCGCCAATCTGATGACTGTGGAGGGGATTGCTGCTTGCGGTGAAGATGGGCATGAAATTCAAACGCTTATGGCGCAAAACGGGTCCTCTCAATGTGGATTTTGCACGCCAGGGATCGTCTGTTCACTGGTAGGTCTGCTGGACCGCAACAAAGCCCCGACCGACAGCGATATCCATGACGCGCTAGCCGGTAATCTGTGCCGGTGCACTGGATACCGCCCAATTGTCGAAGCCGCCCGTGATGCTGCAAGCCAGGGTACAACCCAGTTGAAGGGCAATATCCAGCTTTCGCCGAGGGAAGTGACCGGCAGCAGCGATTGCATCTATTATTCCCCGGAAACTCTTGAAGATCTGCTGGAGCTGCGTGCAGATCACCCTAATGCCGTTTTGTTGGGCGGAGGAACAGACCTTTCCCTTGCCGTGGCTCATGCAAAGGAGCGTTGGCCCAAGATTATTTCGACCCGTTATGTCTCCGAATTGCGGACCATACAGGGCCATCCCGACTACCTGCGGTTTGGTGGAGCCGTCACCTGGGAGGAGGCCCTGCCGCTGCTTGACGACTACTGGTCGAGTTTTGCTACCCTGGTGAGGCGTTTCGGATCTACGCAGATCAGGGCCATGGGTACAATTGCCGGAAATCTGGCCAATGCCAGCCCCATAGGTGACGGTGCCCCTTGTTTGATCGCCATTGGGGCCCGGATTCAACTTGCTAGTCGGCGTGGGGAACGCTCTCTATCACTGGAGAAATTTTTTCTCGATTATCGCAAATCCGAACTGGCAGACGACGAAGTCATCGTCTCAGTCACCATCAACAAGCCAAAACCGAACAAGCGGTTCCGCGCCTACAAGATTTCAAAGCGTTATGATCAGGATATTTCAACTGTTTGCGGGGCCTTCAACCTTGAAGTAACAAACGGGACCGTGACATCGGCTCGAATTGCCTATGGTGGAATGGCAGCTACTCCCATGCGGTGCACAGAAGCTGAACAGGTGCTGATCGGTGCATCACTGAAAAATGAGAAGGTTTGGGAGACGGTCAAGGCCGCTATAGCAGACCGCTTCAATCCATTGTCTGACATGCGCGGATCTGCCGAATATCGTGCCCGGATTGCAACCAATCTTCTGGATCGATATTTGCTGGATATTCACGGTGAAACGGTGGAGGTCATGGCATTATGAATTTTGAACCGAACCATGACGAATTGAAAATCCAGCGCGAGGTTGTCGGCAAAGGTTATGC
>JBPCWM010000244.1:0-2788 GCA_051009515.1 Rhizobiaceae bacterium
TCTGCATACATGATGTCGGCACCGGCCTCGATCTGTGCAAAAGCGGCTTCCTTGGCTTTTGGCGGATCATACCAGGACCCAATAAATGTCACCTTGTAATCAATGTCGGGATTGACCGAACGTGCCCCTTCAATAAAGGCGTGGAACAGGCGGTTAACCTCACCGATTGGGTAACCACCCACCATGCCCAGTTTGTTGGTCTTGGTCATCGAGCCTGCAAGTATTCCCATGAGATAGCAGGGCTCGTGAATATAATTGTCAAAGACCGAAAAATTTGTGCCGTGAGGCTTGAACGGATCTCCCATCAAAAAGGAGATTTCCGGATATTCATCTGCAACCTTGCGGGCTTCCTTTGAAATACCAAACGCCTCCCCAACAATCAGTTTGACACCGGATTCGCAATATTCACGCAGGACGCGAATATAATCCGTATTGGCCACTTTTTCTGAAAACACGTACTCTATGTCACCCTTTGCCATTGCCGCTTCCAGACCTTCATGAAGGCGGGCGTCCCATTTCTGCTGAATGGGTTGCGTGTATATGCCGGCAACTTTGATAGTTTCAGCAAACGCGGGTCTCAATCCAAGAGCTGCAGTTCCCAGAGATCCAGCCAGCAAGGCATTGAAATTACGTCTATTTGGTGTCCAGGTCATTGATTGGGATCCTACTCTTTGGTTCGTCTCACAGGGAATGAAATTCGCATGTCCAACTAAAATTTGACCATTTGGTCAAAACCAAGGCTATGCCATGCAAGAACAAGTGACCAGAGGCAAATTTTCTGCTGCTGCAATCTGTGGACAGATTTTCACAATACCAGTTCTCAAAATGTGAATACTCACACGCCAATCCTGGGCTTAGCCTGGCCTCATACAATCTCTGCCCTTGCCTGTTGAAAGTTGAAGCCCCGTCCACTTCCACGCTAATATGTCTGAAACCGCAATCTACTGCGCATGACAGCTAACTCAATCCTGGATCGGCAAGCTCTATTATGATCGACATCTGGCAGGGCCTGACGGAAGCCTTTTGGTTGGTGATTTCCTTTGACCGCGACCTTGTCGAAATCGTTCTACGATCGCTTCAGGTGACCTTGACCGCCGTTGTCATCGCTTCTGCAATCGGCCTGCCACTGGGTGCCTGGCTTGCTGTTAATCGCTTCCGCTATCGGCGCGCCACTATCGCCCTGCTCAACGCGTTGATGGGCCTGCCGCCAGTTGTGGTTGGTCTGATCGTTTACATTCTGCTCTCGCGATCCGGCCCCTTTGGAGTATTTGGATTACTGTTTACCCCCACCGCCATGATTATCGCACAGGTGGTTATTATCACTCCGCTGATCGCCTCAATCGCGCACCAGGCCATTCGCGACCTGTGGGCGGACTATCACGATTTACTCATTTCACTGAACGCGACGAAGAGACAGCGCATGTCCACCCTGATTTGGGATGCCCGGCGTTCACTGCTTACGGCTTCTCTTGCAGGCTTTGGACGCGCCATTGGAGAAGTTGGGGCAATCATGATTGTCGGTGGGAACATTGACCACGTAACCCGCGTATTGACTACGGCGATTGCGCTGGAGACCGCAAAGGGGGATTTTGCGCTTGCACTTGGACTTGGTTTTGTCCTTATCGGCATGGCCATAACAGTCAATATGGCCATTCATTCCTTGACGGGCACAGAACGGTCCAGCCAGTGGTAGTTCAGCCATCGACCGAAGATCAGGGTCGTGCAGGGGCACTGCCGCGATATTTGACCGTTAATTCAGCATCAGCTTCCGATCCATCATAAACGCCCAAAACGATTCCCTTTCGTCGGGACACACCGCGCATATTCAAGATATCCTGTTCCGAGCGAGTGGTTCGCTGAGCCAAACGACGTCCCCATTGGCCAAGTCGTTCATACATAAGATCAATTATATCCTGATGGTCCCGGCTGGCTCCAAGGTCGTGAAACTCGTTGGGATCCGATTCCAGATCGAACAACATTGGCCGGAACGGGCCACCACCACCGGGCAATTCGCCTTCAGCATGCATGAATTTCCAGCGCTTGTCGGCCACCATGAAAAGCCGTGCATCCTTTGGTGCAAGACCAAGATTCATTGCCATTGGCGTGGCGGAATAGTCATATTCGCTGATTGCGAAATCACGCCACCGCTTTGGCTGGTTACCCATCAGATAGGGAGCTAGAGATCGCCCCTCAATGATATGATCAGGCACCGTGCCGCCGTAAAACTCAACGAACGTTGCGGCGAGATCGATGGATTCCACGAGCTCGTCACACACGCTTCCCCGCCTGCAGTCGGCATGGGGTGACGGGTCATAAATAATCAAGGGAATTTTGGCCGATTGTTCATGGAACAGGTCCTTTTCTCCCAGCCAGTGATCACCGAGGTAATCACCGTGGTCGGATGTGATGACGATCATCGTGTCATCCATGCGACCGGACCGCTCCATGTAGTCAAACAGGACACCCATTTGATCATCGCACTGTTTGATCAATCCCATATATGCCGGAATTACAGTCTCGCGCACCTCCTCGCGCCGGAACGCCTTTCCGATAGCATTGTTCATGAATTGCTCATAGACAGGATGCGGATTCTCTCGCTCCACCGCACTGCGCGTAGCCGCCGGGACATGATTTTTGCCAAACATGTCGTGATACGGCTCCGGCACAATGTAGGGCCAGTGAGGTTTGATGTAGGACGCATGGCACATCCAACATTCCTCATCAGATCGACTTTCCATGAAGCGGATCACTTCGCGGGTGAGCCAAGGGGTCTCTGAATCTTCTGGCG
>JBPCWM010000245.1:0-4690 GCA_051009515.1 Rhizobiaceae bacterium
GACAAGGACGGGTCCTTCTCCTGGCAGTCAGCCAGCTTGCCAGGCAACCCGGCTATATCGAGGGCCCCTTTACGCCGGGTCATTTCACGCGCCTTACGCGCCGCTTCTCGGGCACTCGCCGCTTCCACGACTTTGGACACGACCGTGCGCGCGTCAGCTGGGTTTTCTTCAAACCACTCACGCAGAGTCTCGTTGACGAGGCTTTCAACAACCGGTCGCACTTCTGAGGAGACCAGCTTGTCCTTGGTCTGGGATGAAAACTTCGGATCAGGGACCTTGACCGACAACGTGCAGGTAAGCCCTTCACGGCAGTCATCACCCGTCAGAGAGACCTTTTCCTTCTTCATGATGCCGGATGAATCGGCATATCCGGTGACCTGTCGGGTTAATGCCCCCCTGAAGCCAGCCAAATGTGTGCCACCGTCCCGTTGGGGAATGTTGTTTGTGAAGCAAAGGACGTTTTCGTTGTAGGAATCATTCCACCACAGAGCCAGCTCAACAGTAATGCCGTCTTTCTCAGATTTCAGATATATCGGAGAATCAATCAAAGGCTGCTTTGCCCGGTCGAGATAGCGCACGAATTCCTTCAATCCGCCTTCATAATACAATTCGGTGGTCTTGGGTTCCGCGCCGCGCGCGTCTGTTAGAACAATCCGGGTTCCGGAATTGAGAAAAGCGAGTTCACGCAAACGATGTTCCAGACGGTCGAACTCGAAACGGATATTTGAAAAAGTTTCGCTGGACGGCATGAACGTGACTTCGGTTCCCGTATATTCCCCCGCTTCTCCGGTGACACGCAGAGGCGCGTCAGACACCCCGTGTGTGAAGGATATCTCATGCCATTGCCCATTTCGTGCAATTTTCAGCACCAATGACACTGACAGTGCATTGACCACAGACACGCCAACCCCGTGCAGGCCACCTGAAACCTTGTAGGAATTCTGGTCGAATTTCCCACCTGCATGCAGCTGCGTCATGATCACTTCGGCCGCTGACATGTTTTCTTCAGCATGCATGTCGACGGGGATACCGCGTCCGTTATCCGTGACTGTCACCGAGCCTTCCGGATTGATGGTAACGGTCACCCGGTCGGCATGGCCCGCTAACACCTCGTCAATTCCGTTGTCGACCACTTCGTAGACCATATGATGCAGACCGGAGCCATCATCAGTGTCTCCGATATACATGCCAGGGCGCTTTCGAACAGCGTCGAGACCTTTCAGAACCTTGATGGAATCGGCACCGTATTCCTCACCATTGAGGTTTCCCTCTTCCGGCATATGCTGATCTTCGCTCATAAAGAATCCCTGTTTGCTGGCCTGTGCGGGCAGTGAGACGCACATTCTGCGCGAATCGTCTCAAATCACATAATGAATATAGGGTCTGGCACCCCAAAAATCCAATTATTGGGACGAATCCATCGCTGTTTTAAACAAGTGGCTCCAGACAATTTTCAAGGTTCATCTGCCGGTCGATCCGAAGCCCCCATCCCCACGCTCTGTATTGGAAAGACCTTCCACTTCTGCAATCTCTACCTGCTTCACCGGCACTACAACCATTTGGGCGATGCGCATACCGCGCTGCACCTCAAAAGCCTCCTCACCATGGTTGATCATCAGAATTTTGACCTCGCCGCGATAATCAGCATCAATAGTGCCTGGTGTATTGACCAAACTTATTCCATGTTTCACGGCCAGCCCGGATCTTGGCCTCACCTGTCCTTCGTGTCCCGGCGGCAATTCGATGGCCAGCCCGGTGGGAACCAAAGCGCGTTTGCCGGGTTCCAGTATTAATGGCTCATTTTCCGGCAAAGCTGCACGCAAGTCCATTCCGGCCGCCGCTGCGCTTTCATAGGATGGTAACTGCAGCTCCGCCCCATGGGCCAGCCGCTTGATTCTCATGATTGTCATACCAGATTGGCTCCAAATGATCGCATAAAGGCAAGAAACTGCGAATGATCGCGGTTGATCAGGCGCGCATCATCAATTTTGACCGGCTCTTGCGAACCCATGCCCATGATCAAACAGGCCATGGCGATACGGGCATCAACCCCTGCTTTGACAGCTCCGCCGCCAGGTACACTGCCTGTTCCGACTATGGTCAGCGTGTTGTCATCCAATGCGCAAGAAACACCATTGGCCTGTAAAGCATTGGCTAGATCGCCCATGCCCTTTACCCCATCTGTGATCACATCAGATGGCTGTGCCATTGTGATCCGGCCATTTGCGTTGGATGCTGCAACAGCTATCAGTGGATACTGTTCGCCTATCGAGTGGATCCGCTCCTGAGGAATATCCACCCCATTGAGACATGAGTTGCGTACAAGAAGGTCACAGACGGGCTGTTCTGCGAACACACCGTGCTCGACAATCTCAATGTCCGCCCCCATCTCCACTAATGTCTCCAAAAAACTGATTTGGCTTGAGTTCAAAAACACACTTTTTATGGTCAGACTGGCATCTGGGACAATCAGCCCGGCAACAACCAGGCATCCGGCCAAAAACGGGTCGCCCGGTATATGGATTTCTTGCGCCTGCAAATCTGGTTGACCTTCAACGGAAATGCAACGCGAGCCTTCCTTTGTGGGTGAAACAGTAATTAAAGCACCAAATTGCACCATCATCTTTTCAAGATGATCTGACGATGGTTGCGGGTCAATTATTGTCGTCGTACCGGCAATGTTGAGCCCAGCCAGAAGCAGCGCCGCTTTCAGGCTCTCATCTCGCACCGGGATGCGGTGGAGTATGGGCACGCAAAGCGGGGCACCATGCAATTTGACCGGTAAATTGCCCGCTCCATCAGCATCAATCTGCGCGCCTGATTCTTGCAGGGCATAAAGCACAGCACTCATTGACGGGTTTGAAATGCCGGATATTTCAACAGGGAAATCATAACTGGAAAGCAATCCTGCCATCAGGCAGGCAGCGGTGTCCGCATGGTCAAAGTCCAACACCCTTTCCGGCTGCAGCAAGGCACCGTTTCCCACACCATCGACTAGCCAATTCTCATCCCTTTCAACTACAGTTGCACCCAATTCCCTTAGTGCAGCAGCCACTTTTCGAATTTCATCGGTAGCTGACATTTCGCCGATCCGGGACTGCCCGTCGCTCACGCCGGCCAATAACAGGGCGCAACAGGACAACAATCTGTCTCCTGGTAGTTGCGGCGCGGCGATCAATTGAGTTGCCGGATCCTTCACAGGGAAGCTGGCAACGGGCCTCTCATTATGCAAGCCCTGATCTTCGCGATTTCGTTTTTTTTGTGGCTCTGAAGGACTTGCCATTCAACGCGAACCTGTGAGTTGTGGATCGATGGGATGATGAGCTAGCGGTCTTTATGTCACATCAACGCCCCTGTCACCATAGACCCAAGGTGCAGGATCGGGGACATAAGCATAAATTCACCGCTGAATACCTTTGACATGGGCGTTTTCCAACGCTAGACCCTGCCAACAATCAAGCCGGTTGCTGACCGGTGATTTTCAGTTCCATTTATTAATCGTGAGGCAGACCCTTGGCTAAACCTGAACTTGGCGAAAAGCGCCTATGCCCCAGTTGCGCAGCAAAATATTACGATCTCAATCGTGATCCAATCCTCTGCCCGAAATGCGGCGCGACTTTCGAACTGGTCGTAGCAACCGCAAAAGCCAAGCCAGAGCAAGAGGACGAGACCAAGGAAGCCGCCAGCGACGAAGACGAAGTTGAAACTGACGGCCCCGAAATCATCAGCCTGGAAGATGCAGAAGACGACGATAGCGACACTGTAGATGGCGACGACGAAGAAATTCCTGACGATATTCCAGATGTCGAGATTGAAGACGACGATGATGATGATCAGGCCGACGGTCCATTCCTCGATGATGACGACGAAGATGAAGACAATCTTGCCGATATTATTCCTGTTACCAAAGACGACAAAGAAGACACATAACTCTGCAAGATAAGACAAGCACCAAATTGATTGCATTTTTGACTTGTCAATCGGAAAGCCGTTTCGTATGACGCGCGGGTTCGTTACTCTGTTTGGCGAACCCCAGCCATTTATAACAGTGGCAAACCCGGCCTGAATTATTCGGGCAAAATGGGGCTATAGCTCAGTCGGGAGAGCGCTTGCATGGCATGCAAGAGGTCGTCGGTTCGATTCCGTCTAGCTCCACCATTCAGTCACTGCGGTGACAGGACAATTACATACGTCCAAAATAGTAACGTATTTTCCGTGGGTTAGAGGGATATTCGGATCTGTTTTGATCTCGAGAGACGGGCTATATGGCCATAAATGGGCGATTTTCTCACTTCGTCTCTCTTGGCCATTTCAGTGACCTCTTGGTGAGATGCAGTCCTAGTTTGGAAAACCGAGATGGACCCGTTGTTCGTCCCATCGGAGGGGTAGGTCATAACCAGATCTGAGGTTATGCGTTGTTAGGTCGGCGGGTTGATGACCTTCTACGATCGCGTCGATGATGTCCGGTGCGAGATAGCCCAGCGGTAACATGCGTCTGGCATCACTGTGGTCGATATTGTTTCGCTTTGCAAACTCCAGGATTGAACGAATGGATCCGTCTTCCAATCCGCACCTGAGAGCATGGGCTTTGGCTATCAGTTTTATCAAGCCGGGATCCCTGTTTGCTTTTGTAACTTCCCTATGCCCTCGCTCAATACAACGTTGGCGTCATGTACAAAAATGGTGAAGG
>JBPCWM010000246.1:0-5296 GCA_051009515.1 Rhizobiaceae bacterium
ACCCAGAACAGTCACGCATAGACCATTGATGTGGTAGATCGGCAGCACACACATGGCAGTATCGCGCGGATCAATATTGTGTCCGATAACAACATTCTTTCCAGCCGCCATCAGGTTGGAATGGCTCATCACAACTCCCTTGGGACGACCAGTCGTGCCCGACGTGTACATAAGCAGCCCAGGAGTATCCGCTTGTGGAGTATAGCGCGGAACCTCTTCTTCACCTGATTGATCTGACCAGTCCGGTCCGGCCTCAAGATCAAGACGGATGATGGTGACGTCATGATCGACCTCAGCCAGAGACTCGTCAATCAGCTCGCGACACTCATCGGCACAAAAGACGACTGCTGCCTTTGAGTGATCGAGCACATATGACAGCACCTTGGCACCAGCTACGAGGTTCAGCGGAGTTGCCAGATATCCGCCAAAGGTAATGCCGGTAAAGCACAATGTTGCACCGATCGAGTTGGGTGAAGCAATGGCAATCGCTGCCCCTTCAGGAAGACAAAGCGCATCCAGGTGACAGGCTATCGCGCGTGATCTTTTCTCCACCTGAAACCAGCTTATCGTGTGGCCGGTATCTGGGGAGGTAATCCAGATCCCATCAGCATCTGCCACTGAATTGGCACTAAGCTGTTCAGCTATGCTTGCCGTCATTTTCCGTGAATTTCCCAATAGTCAGCGAATATGTCTTCCAGCGATGGACGTCTTTCTTCAATTGTGCGGGCCACCAGCACGTTGTTGACAAAATGTTTCCAATTGAGATTTCCATCGATCGAATTGCCACCCCAACTGCCACAACCCATGGAGAGAGAAAACGGCAAGCCATTGTTAAAAAACCCACCGGTGGCAAAGCAGTGCGCCTGATTAACAATCACACGGCAGGTGCGCGCTTCCATTGCCAAACGATGTGCACGTGAATCATCATTCGAATGCAATCCAAGGGAGTGCCCTGCCCCTTGTATGGTTTGAATTTCAACGGCTTTCTCTACCGCATCATCAAAGTCTGACGCCCGGTAGAGCGCCAGGAACCGTGCCATCTTTTCCCCAGTCATCGGATGTTCACGATCGATATGCTGTTGGGGAGCGACCAGAAACCGCGTTCCATCAGGGGCAATAGAAGCAAGACCTGTTTCATTCAGAACAACATCAATATCCTTGGCCAGAAGCGCATTGGTGAGTTTTCCTCCATGCCAATGCAAGGCCTCAAGATTGGATGTCTGTTCTGCGTTCAGACAGAAACCACCTTCCTGCGCCAGTGCCGCAACAACTTTGTCGTACACCGCATCGACGGCGATAACGGCATTTTCAGAAGAACAAGATGTTGCATTGTCAAACGTCTTTGAGGCAGCAATTTTCGCAGCCGCTTCGACAATATCTGCGGTTTCATCAACTATAGTCACCACATTTCCGGCACCAACACCCAATGCCGGCGTGCCTGATGAATATCCAGCACGAACATTCGACTGAGAGCCGGTGACGACCACCAGATCGGCCAGTTCCATCAAACGCTCGGTTTTGGGCTTGGAAGGAGGAACAGGAACCATCTGAACAAGATTTTCCGGCAGGCCCAGTTCAGCCAGCGCTGGATGAATCTGGTTCAACAGAGCTTCCAGCGGCCCTGTACCCTTTGGCGATGGGGCGAGGATAATCGCATTACCTGTCTTCAATGCGTTGATTGTATTGTTGACCGGTGTCGCCAATGGATTTGTGGAAGGTACAATGGCGGCAATCACACCCTTGGGTCGCAGGTATGTAGACAGGCCCAATTGATCATCATCACCAATATGGCCAAAAGCCTTGATGCCCTTAATGTCGCGCATCAACCCCAGTGTCTTGTTATGATTCTTGCGCACCTTGTCGTCCGCATTACCAAGACCCGTTGCCCGGACTGCGAGTTCTGCGAGTTGCCGATTGCGCTGCGGTTCCATCAGTACCCAGGCAACCGCCTGACAAGCGCTGTCAAACAAAGCCTGGCACCCCATACTTTCATAGGCACGCTGAGCAGTTCGAGCGCGGTCAACCAGCGCGTCAATTTCCTCTATTATTTCTGCCAAGGTCGGTCCTTTCCAGAATTGACAATCGCTCCAATTTCTTAGGCTGCCGGACGGCGTAGAGCGTTGTACATTCCTGCAAACAGCGTGATTGCACCGGCGGCGATAAGCAGGGAGCAGATCGGACGTGAGAAATAATCCCCAATATCATAGTGGACCATCTGCATGCCCTGCGCGAAATTTTGCTCGCCGATCTTGCCGAGGATCAGTCCCAGCACGATGCCCGGAATGGAATATCCGGTCCGACGCAATAGATATCCCAGGATACCAGCGAGAAACATCACCATTACATCCAGAACAAGTCCTCTGCTGATATAGGCCCCGATTGTTGCAAGCAACAGGATCAGCGGAGCAAGAAATTGAAAAGGAATCTTGAGCAAGTTCAAAATGGTCTTGGTTTCAACAACTCCAATGATCAAAATCGACAGGTTGGCATAAAACATAGCTGCGAAAACAATCCAGATCAGGTCTGGTGAGTTGTAAAACACCAAAGGCCCGGGCTCCAGATCATGCATCTGAAAGACGGCTACCATCATGGCGGTTAGCGCTCCGCCGGGAAGACCCAATGCAAGCAAAGGAATCATGGCTGCACCCGTTGCCGCGTTGTTGGCAGTCTCAGAAGAAATAACCCCTTCCAGCTTGCCCTTGCCAAATTCTTCCTTGTTACGCGACCATCGCACAGCTTCACCATAGCCCATGAATGCGGCCAGCGTGGCACCAATACCCGGCAAGATACCGCAGAAAAAGCCGACCAGAATTGACCTCAAAACCGCGACCTTGTGCATCCAGAGCTCAACAAAAGTTGGAAATGACATGCTGACTTTTGGTGCAGTGTAACTGCCAGCAGCCTTCTTCTCCGCCTGGATGAAGATTTCCGATACTGCAAAAAACCCAAGTATGGCGGGCACGAATGCTATACCGGCAGCAAGGTCGGTGAAGCCGAAATTATAGCGGTTGATTCCACCAACTGGATCCTGACCGATCGTGGCAATAAGCAATCCGATCAGAACGGAAATCCAGCCTTTCCAGATGGTACGCGCACCAACCGACGATGCCACGGCCAGTCCGAAAAAGACCAATGCAAAAATTTCAGGCGGGCCAATATTGCGGATGGCCCATTTTGCCAGAGGCTCAGTCGCTGCCATCATGATGATTGCAGAAGCAATCCCGCCAATAGCAGAGCACAATACAGCAGCCCCTACGGCCTTGCCTGACTTTCCCTGTTGCGTCATTGGATAGCCATCAAACGCTGTTGGCGCGTTTTCCGGTGCTCCGGGAATATTGAACAAAATGGCAGTAATCGCACCTCCATAGGTCCCGGTACAGTAAATCACCGCAAACAGCATAACGCCTTGTGCAGGTTGGAGTTCTGCAGTGAAGGGAAGCAATATAGCAGCCAGCGTAAGCATGCTGACTCCAGGTATGGCGCCGAACAGCATGCCGCCAACTACACCAAATACAAATATTGCAATCGTTACAGGGTCCCCAAACAGCGCGGCGGAGCCAGCAAGAAAGTTTTCCACCATTGTCGTCACCAGAGCTGTTGGAGTTGATTGGTAATTTTCAGGATCCAGCCGCTGTAATCATAAAATGGCGACATGTTGCCTTGAGGCAGCGGCGCATTCAAAATAACGACAAAGAGTAAGAGGAAAATCAGATAAATAATGAGTGTGGTAGTCAATATTGCTTTCCAACTTCGCTCCCCAAACAACCAAATAATGGCTGCTATGAAAAACGGCGCCCCGAAATAAATGCCAACCGACTTCAAAAGCATTGCAAATATGAAGGGCGTTATAAGCACCGCAATCAGCTTGATCAGGGCACCGGGCGTTTCATAGCCTGCTTCATCATCATCGCTATCAGCGAGTCCGACACGGCCTTGCTGCGTCGCGGAACCATAGTGATACTGGTAGTAGAGATTGCCCGCAGCCGCTAACAGCAAGAGGAAAAGCACAACACGCGGCCATCCCGTAGCTCCGAATTTATAGATCTCAATCGGCTGATTGAATTGAAAGGAACTTGCAAAGAACACAATGATGATCGACAGCCAAATCGCGGCCTCAATCAAATGAGATTTGGTCAAGCGGCCCAAGGGAGCCTCCTCATATCTGTGCTGGTGGCTTATCTCAGTGATAAGAATCTAACGTTTGACAACCCAATCAAATCGACGCCCGCCGACCTGACGGTCGCGGGCGCCGAAATTGACATCTTCGGACTATTTAACGTTGAGTCCCATCGCCTTGTAGACATCGCGATACTGACTGATTGAACGTGTAATCAGTTCTTTTGCACCCGCGGTGTCACGATAGCTGTTGATGACATTCATGAATTTCGATTCATTGAATGCCTGATAGCTGTCCTGACAGTATCCACGCTGGAACGCCCATTGCAGCCACTTGACGCGGTCGGCAGGAGCGTCCTTGTGGACGTAGAAGCCGCGGAAGCGCAGCAGCGGATCGAAGTCGAGTCCGACTTCACGATGGGTTGGCACATCTGCAAATACAGAAGGCCGCTCGTCAAAGATGGTTAGAATTGGCTTGAATTCGCCCGCATCAAGGAATTTGCGCACATCACCCGGCTGCTCGAACAACGCATCGACCTGACCGCCAAGGAGCGCACCATAGCGAGGAGCACCCTTGTCGAAAGAAATCTGCTGAATCTGCATGCCGGTCGCGTCAGTGATGAACTTCATCGTTACGCGTTCCATGGACCCTTCCTTGGATACATTGGCAATGGTTGCCTTGCCGCCCTGAGCTTTCACCCACTCTACAAAAGAAGGCCAGTCAGAATAGCGTGTTTCATTTGAACGGATATAAATCTGAGAAAATGTAACCTGTGAAATCACGAGCGGGATAAGATCTTCAGCTGGATTTGGAGTTGAGGAATCCAATGCATGTGCTGATGATGCATCATCAATATGTTCAAGCACATTGTAGCCATCGGCCGGCGCAGTCATGTAGGCCGTCATGCCGACGGTACCAGAACCGCCGGGCTTGTGGTCGCGATTTATTGCGGCACCTGTCAATCCGGTAACGGCTTCCGCCATAGCACCGGCAACCTGACCTGAACCGCCGGCCGGGCCGTAGGGTACGATCATGGTCAAGGCGCGCTCCGGAAAGCCACCCGGCTTGTCCATAGATGCTTCCTTGATGGCACACTCAAATGCAAAAGCGGCAGAGCTCACCATTAACGCGGCCGCGGTGACCGCGCCCAGACTCAGATATTTCTTCATGTATTCCTCC
>JBPCWM010000247.1:0-2936 GCA_051009515.1 Rhizobiaceae bacterium
GCCTTGGTCTCGCTGTCAGTGTCGACAAGATATTGGCACAGACCAACCGACAGGCCTTCTTCAGCCTTATAGATGCGGCCGGTCAGCATCATGTCAATCATGCGCGCCCGGCCCACCAGTTCAGCAACTCGTATAGTCGCACCCCCACCGGTAAACAGGCCCCGCTGACCTTCCGGCAAGGCAAAATAAGTAGTGGCATCAGCCACGCGAATGTGGGCGGCAGACGCAAGTTCCAACCCACCTCCAACCGTAGCGCCCTTGAGCGCGGCGATCACCGGCAATCCACCATATTCCATCTTGTTGAATGCTTCATGCCAACGCAGGCAGACATGCATGAAATCTGCAGCACTGCGTTCCTGCTTGTGATGCTCCACCAGATCCAGGCCTGCTGAAAAATGATCCCCTTCGGCCCGCAGGACAACAGCCCGCGCACCGCTGCGCGGCATGGCGGAAAAGACCGTGATCAGTTCCTCAATTGTTTCAGCGTTCAGAGCATTGCGTTTAGCGGCGCGGTCGAGACTGACTATGGCTACTTCTCCATCGGTGTCTATCGACAGGTTTTTCAGGTTCATGGCAGGCAGTTGCATTGGAAGTCTCCTGTGCGGCTAGAGGCAGATCATAGAAACGGCAGTTCAACGAGTTTGCCTTCAACCGTTGCTTCGGACCGCACAACGTGCACCAGATCGCCCGGTTTGCAGGATCGATCAATCAGTGCAAAACCAATATTGCGGTTCATGCGTGGTGACCAGTTAGTGTTGGTAACGTCGCCGACCTTGCGACCATCCACCAGAATTTCTTCCCAGTGATAATGCAGCCGCTCGGGCTCACGACCGTCAAGGATGATACCAAGCTGATGCCGCCTTGGACCCTCTTTGTGAATTTTGCGCAAAGCCTCAATCCCGATCACTTCATCATCGACATCAAGATCGACATAGTTGCCCATGCGAACCTCAAACGGGTTGGTGAAGTCGTCCGTATCGCCCCCCAAAGACAATAGTCCACTTTCGGTACGCTCGGCAGTTGCAGGCGCGCCGGGTCCAATCTCCCAGGCTTGACCAGCTTCCTTGAATATGTCCCACAATTCTGCGCCACGCGTGCCGTCGCGCAGATAGATTTCAAACCCGCCCTGCTTGGACCACCCTGACCGCTGAACGGCAACCGGAATGCCTTCAATCTGGGTTTCACGGAACCAGAAATACTTAATGTCCCGCACCCAATCGCCCACAACGTGGGCGACGACATCCTCTGCCTTTGGCCCCTGCAGAGCCATGGGTGAAACATCCGGCTCGCTGACTTCCACATCAAGCCCGCGTTCGGCGGCAACGCTGCGGGCCCACAACCACATGTCGCTGTCTGCAATGGAGAACCAGAACAGATCCTCGTCCAGTTTCAACAGGATCGGATCATTTATCAAAGTACCTTTATGGTTGCACAGCGGCACATATTTTCCCTGTCCGACTTTGCATTTTGACAAGTCACGCGGGGAAAGAATTTGCGCCAACCGGGCAGCATCCGGGCCCTTGAGCTGAACCTGCCGCTCAACACCCACATCCCATTGCGACACGCCCTCGATAATGCGCCAGTACTCTGCACGAGGATCGCCAAATCCGGTCGGCAGGATCATGTTATTATAAACCGTTGCTGAAACCATGCCCTCTGCAAGGGCAGATTCATAAAACGGTGACGCGCGCAGGCGTGCGGATGGATAGATCGCGACCATGTTGAAACCTCCACAGATGAAATTGTCTCTTCATGCTTGCAACCGGAGTTTGCAAATGACATTAATTCGCCCTGAGCACCAAAAAAAATTATAGGTAACTTAGCCATGGTCCGACATTCTCCACCCCTTAACTGGCTGCGTGCGTTTGAGGCAACAGGACGACATCTCAGCTTCACGCAGGCGGCCAATGAGTTGAACCTCAGCCAGGTGGCCGTTTCCAAACAGGTGAAGCAGTTGGAACTGCATCTGCGCGAGCAATTATTCATTCGCCATGCCCGCAGTCTTGAAATGACCAAGGTGGCTGAAGCCTATTTACCAAAGGTTCGTGACGCATTTGAACGCCTGTCTGACGGCACGCTGGAAGTGTTTGGCAAACGCCAGTCAAAACACCTGACTTTGCGCTCAGCAGTCGGATTTTCCGTTAACTGGCTGGCTCCGCGTCTGCCTGATTTTTACGCTCGCCATCCACATGTGTCGTTGCGCATAGTGTCCAGTGTCTGGAATGAAGAGGTTGGCAACCCGGAATATGATCTGGATATACGCTATGGCACCGGAAAATGGTCAGGCCTGCATTCCCACCGTCTGACCAGCGACACAATTGCCCCGGTCTGCAGCCCGGCAATGGTCGATTCTCTTGGATTGCTTGATCCCTCAGATCTTGCTGACTGCACGCTTATTCATGTGCTGGGCTATGAAGAGGGTTGGGCAAAATGGCTGCGGGCATCCACGGCCCCACACCAGATGGATACAGGAGGTGGTGTGCAAGTGGACAATTCATTGTTGGCCTTTGAACTGGCCTCATCAGGACAAGGCATTGCTCTTGCCCGTTCATCATTGGCAGAACAGGAGATCGCCTCAGGTCGCCTGTGCTATCCGTTCGACTTGCATGTCCCAATCGAAGAAGCTTTTTACCTCACGTCCCCGGTGGATGCCCCCATGCATGACGATGCCGAAGCCCTGCGCCTCTGGTTGCTTGAAATAACACAAGGTTAGCGGCGCGGTCTGTGTCCTCATAGAATATTGATGCAGTGGTTCTTTGAGCCGTCTGAGACTAAGTTCACCGGAGTGGGATTGGGTGCCAACAAGCGTGTCTGAACTGGACATGCTGCCATTTTTCTAGGAAACGCCCAATGGTCCCGTCTGCCACATTCGCTGATCAACCGCGTGTTGATCGTAATCTAAGTCTGCTCGGTTCCGGCTCCCTGGATCGTAGTTC
>JBPCWM010000248.1:0-19323 GCA_051009515.1 Rhizobiaceae bacterium
GGTCATGACGGAATTCTGAATGACGGAATTATTGTCAATGATGAAAGTGTGGCCCGGATTGTTGAAGGGGCATTGCGGCAGGCCGAGGCTGGCGCTGATTTGATCGCACCGTCCGACATGATGGATGGGCGCATTGGTGCCATCCGCCTCGCCCTGGATGAAGCTGGTTATCAAGAAGTCGGCATATTGTCCTACACCGCCAAGTTTGCCTCAGCCTTTTATGGCCCATACCGCGAAGCCATCGGGACAGATGGGCTGCTGCAAGGAGACAAGAAGACCTATTATGTTGATCCGGCCAATTCCGAAGATGCCATGCGCGAAGCGGAACTGGATATTGCAGAAGGGGCCGACATGTTGATGGTCAAGCCCGGAATGCCCTATCTGGACATTGTGCGCCGTATGAAAACCGAATTCGGCATGCCGGTTTTCGCCTATCAGGTGAGCGGCGAGTACACGATGATCGAATGCGCTGCGGCGAATGGCTATATCGATGGTGACAGGGTCATGATGGAAAGCCTGTTAGCGTTCAAACGGGCAGGGGCAGACGGCATTTTGACCTATTACGCTCTTAAAGCCGCAGAAATGCTGGCAGACGCAAATTCCAATAACTGACGCTCATTCAATGGCTGGTGTCGAGTGCCATAAGGATATTGCGGGTTTCATCATCGGCTGGAAAAAGCATTTCAATCTTCAATTCTGACAAGGCGATATCCTCGGCCGTACCGAATTGGGTCATGGTGGAAAACAGCGACAGTTTTATGCCAGCAAACGAGTAGGTCGTTGGCACAAAGGCTGGCAAAGTACCCTCGGCGCCGTATTGGAGAATATTTTGCTCGTCGCTGATCAGGCCGGAAAGACGATCTGCTGCAGCATCCAGAACATGATCGCCCCCCTGATAGGCACTTTCTGTGCGAAGCCGTGCTCGTATATGAAGCGCAACTTCTGACAAGTTAAGCAACGAGGATTGCAATTGTGGTGAGTCCAAAAAAGCGTCCAGCAGACTATCCCCCTGTCCCAGACCAAAACTGCTTAGCAGTCTTTGCCCAGATCGATTAAGCTGTAGCAGGGTCCAATGCCTGTCCAGTGCCATAGCCGGGAATGGATCGTGGCGCTCAAGCATCCAGCCAACAGCCGCTTCTGCGGGTTTCATCTCGTCAGCAGCAAGCCCCCGGTTTTCATAGGCTGGCGCAAGGCCAGCAGCAGTTAAAAGCTGGTTTCGCGCCGGCAACGGAATGTCCAATTCCTCACACAAGATAAGAACCATGCTGCGACTGGGTCTGGATCGGCCCGTTTCAAGAAATGATATATGCCTGGCGGACACATTCGCGCTCAAGCCAAGGTCAAGCTGGCTCATCCGGCGCTGCTGGCGCCACTGTTTCAGTACCAAACCAAATTTTGAATTCATATGATGGTCTCCGCCAAATAGGTTTGCCGTATCTTCTGCTAAAAGGGCGCTTTTTCTTACTCCAGTCGGACTCCTATCAACAGATTGCGCCAGATTCACTTACCTGCAAGGTAATTGTTTTTGGTCAAGCCGTTCGAAATGTTGGGGCAACTGTCAAATTGGAAAGGTTTCATCATGTCCCAATCAATGAAAATCCAGATACTAAAAATTGCATCACTCAGCCTGATTGTCTTCGGGGTGCTGAATTTTCTGGCTCTCTTTACACCAGTTTCAATAGTCCTTGATGCATTTCACAATCTCGCCCACCTGACGCCATTTGGTAGCGACCATCAAATGAACTCCGACAGCGCACGCTTGTGGGTTGGGATTTCCGGAGGCCTGTTGGCGGGCTGGGGCGCCACGCTCCATATCGTCGCCAGTGAAGTGTATGAAAACAACAAGCGACTGGGGAGACGTATTTTCCTGATCGGCGTTTGCACCTGGTTTGTATTTGATTCAGCCGGTTCCATAGTAGCGGGTGCACCGTTCAACACCGTGTTGAATTGCGGGTTCCTGATTGCCTTTCTTGTTCCTGTCCTCTGGCCCGAGCAGCAAGACAATAGCGCGGGCGTTGGTAGGCCACTTTCCAATTGACGCTGATGTTTGCTTGAAAACAGCCCTTTGCTGCCTACCTGTAGGGGAGCAAAGGGTGAAATCATGACCGAAAACATTATCGACAACGAAACAGGCGCAAGAATTGTAACCGAGCAGGAACTGCATGGCGTTCGCACTGCGCGGGTGCTGGCCTTCTTACTCGACTATATAATCGTCGGTTTGTTGTGTATCCCTTTTTTTATTGTAATCGGCGTGTTGGGCATTCCAACTCTTGGCCTTGCCTGGCTGCTGCTTCCCTTCACTCCAGCCCTGGTCGCCGTGCTATATCTGGCCACAACCATGGGCGGCCCGGCGCAGGCCACCGTAGGCATGTCCTTCATGGGCATCCAAATTCGCAAACTTGACGGGGGAACTGTTGACCCGTTTCTGGCCGTACTCCACGGCATTCTGTTCTGGACCATCCATACAATCGCGGTTATCCTGCCACTGTTCGTCACCTTCTTCTCGTCGCGAAAACGATTGCTGCACGACATTCTGCTTGGCACTTATGTGGGACGCACTTAAGCTCCAGACAGTAGGCAGTTCAGCGCTGTCTTTATGTACGCGGAGTTTGAAGACCCATGGAAAACGTTCATATGTGGCTGACCTTTGCGGTCATCACATTCACAATTGTCGCCTATGCAGTTGAACGTTGGTCCATAGAAGGTGTCTCGCTGGCCGCTCTTGTCAGCCTGCTTGCAATATTCAGTCTTGTTCCTCAGGACCTTGCCAATCCGGTCACCGCAACTGATCTGCTCAGAGGTTTCGCCAATCCGGCCCTGATTACCGTTTTGGCGTTATTGGTCATCGGGCAGGCCCTGTTCAATACAGATGCCCTGGAACGTCCGGCCGAAATGCTGTCCAAGTTTGGGGGCAGCAATGCACGGCGCACCATAATCGTGCTGCTGATTGCGGCCGGTACAACCAGCGCATTTTTGAACAATACGCCGGTGGTGGTCATGTTCATCCCTATCATTGCTTCCATTGCAGCGCAGCGCAATTTCTCTGCATCCGCGGCACTGATGCCGCTGTCCTATGTCGGCATATTGGGCGGTATGACAACAATGATCGGTTCTTCGACCAACCTTCTCGTGGCAGGTGTGGCGCAGCGCTATGATTATGAGCTTGGCTTTTTTGACTTTACGATACCGGGCCTGTTGATGGCTGGTGTCGGTCTGGTGTTTGTGATTCTTGTCATGCCCACCTTGCTTGGCAATCGCTCTGCAACTGACCCTTCAAAGCGCGTTTCATCCGGGCGCCAGTTTCTGGCCCAGATTCACATAACACCGGGACACAAGCTGGAGGGTGTTGCATCGGTGGCCGGGTTGTTTCCCGCCATGACAGATATTACCGTGCGGTCAATTCAAAGGGGTAGTGAACTCATCTTGCCCCCATTTGAAGACATTGTCCTGCAAGACGACGACATTGTGGTGGTTGCCGCCACCCGCACGGCGCTGACCAAGGCGTTGTCTGACGGAGCGGCCAGTTTGCCCAAAATGTCTTCAAAGGATCACGATCCCGATCGCCCCAGTAACACGCTGTCGAAGGTGACAGAAAACTTCACGGTCGCCGAGGCAGTTGTTGCTCCGGGTTCGCGCTACGCGGGTCGCACTATCGAAAATTCCCAGATTCGTACAACCTACGGCACAATGGTGCTGGGCCTGCAAAGGCGCAGCACCATGGCACGCGGCCTGATGCGTGAAAACCGACTTGAACCGGGTGATACCTTGCTGATTGGCGGGTTACCAGAAGACATCGAAAGACTGCGGGCCAGCCGCGAACTGCTCCTTCTGGAACACTCTGCTGGTGAAGTACCTTTGCGGGCTTATGCACCGCGCGCCATTGCAATATTTGCAGCTGTCATTCTTGCAGCCTCGTTTTCACTGGTACCCATTGTTGTGGCATCGGTGATCGGAGCTTATGCAGTTATCGCTTCAGGATGTATTTCCATCCGGCAGGCAGCGGGGAGCTTTGACCGTCAGGTGTACATGATGGTTGGCGCATCCCTGGCTGGTGCTCTCGCCCTAGAACGAACCGGGGGGGCCGCATTCATCGCCTCGTGGGTTATTAACGTGATGGCGGGGCAATCTGCCGCAATGATCCTGTCAGCATTATTTATTGTCACCGCCCTGCTGACCAATGTTCTGTCAAACAATGCAACAGCGGTTTTGTTCACACCCATTGCCATAGGTATTGCCCAAAGGCTGGGTGTCGGTATTGAGCCATTTATCGTGTGCATCATCTTTGCGGCAAATTGTTCGTTTGCCACCCCTGTGGGATATCAGACAAATCTTTTGGTGCTCGGGCCCGGTCGCTATCGGTTCAGTGACTACTTGAGGTGTGGTATACCTTTAATTATCCTCTTGTGGATTACGTTTTCCTTGTTCGCTCCTTTCTACTATGGTCTTTGAATGACTGCGCACTCGCTCAACACACCCCAGTTTTATCTGACCGCTCCGGGTCCCTGCCCTTATTTGCCGGGCCAGATGGAGCGAAAGGTATTCACCCATCTGGTCGGAGAAAGAGCGAGAAATGTTCACGACGAACTCAGCCAGGGCGGGTTCCGCCGCAGCCAGAATATTGCCTATCGCCCAGCCTGCGCAACCTGCCGGGCATGTCAGGCAGTGCGAGTTCTGGTTCGTGACTTCAAACCAACGCGTTCAATGCGAAAAATACAGAACCGAAACAGCGACCTGATCGGTCGCATTCGACCAAATTCACCTACTCCCGAACAATATTCCCTCTTCCGTCGATATGTGGATTCGCGCCACAGTGATGGAGGCATGGCCGGCATGACGGTGCTGGACTATGCCATGATGATTGAAGACAGTCATGTGGACAGTGCAATTATTGAATATAGACGAAGAGGGCCGGATTCCGGAATTACGGGCAAAGGTGTGGGTGAACTCGTGGCTGCAGTACTCTATGATAGGATCGGCAGCGGCTATTCCATGGTCTACAGTTTCTTTGAACCCGCTGAAGAAAAAAGGTCGCTGGGCACCTTCTTGATCCTCGACCATATTGCACGCGCACGACGCGACGGCATGAAATATTGCCATCTGGGCTACTGGGTGGAAGGCTCCCCAAAAATGGCCTACAAATCGCGGTTTCTCCCACAGGAACGGCTCCAGTCCGGCGGATGGATCGAATATACAAAATAAGCGCCGGTGTATCAAAGCTCACAAACCGGAGCCTGCAAGCCGAAAGGCGACGAGCAATAGCGAGTTGCGGCATGAGTCACTTGCCAAAGTCCGGTGTTTAGGCCAAGTGCAGGCTTGATCTCTCGTCATGAATGCTAGCTGTCGCCGCCCAATGATCCATTCCAACAACCAAACTGGTCCGCTCCGTGGCATCCCCACTGGCTCATAGCCCCGGAACGGGGCTTAGCCTCGCCTTCATTGGCGGGTTTGCGCTCTCATTGGATATCCCCCTCATTCGTCTCGCGGGAAGCGACCCCTGGACAGTGATGTTTGTGAGAGGCCTGGGCATTGCAGTGGTGTTGGCTGTTTATTGGCGTTATTTTGCCGATCGCAAGCACATGCCGCGCGATTTGCTTTCCGATCCTGATTTCCTGCTGGTCGGCGCGCTATCGGGCTTGAACAATGTGTTTTTCGCCATGGCCGTCTTCAACACATCGACTGCGAATGTCGTATTCATTCTCGCCTTCAACGCGATGCTGGCTGCGCTAATAGCATGGCCTCTAACTCGTGAACGACCTTCCGTCGCGACCTGGCTGGCAATTATCGCCACAATGATTGGTGTGACAATCATAGTCGCAGACGGTCTCGGCACTGGTAACCTCCTGGGGGATGCCTTTGCATTGGCCTGTGCCGCAATGCTTGCCCTTTCGCTGACTCTGGCGCGACGGTCTGGCAAAAACCTGTCCCTGTCACCGGGATACGGCGGTGTGGTTTCAGCCAGTTTTGCGCTTCCCATGATGCTGTGGACAGGGACACCACCCACCGCACCACAATGGCTGGTCATTGATGCGTTCGTGGTCATGCCACTGGCCGGTATCACGTTGTGGCTTGCTCCGCGCTTTATCAGCGCTCCAAATGTGGCACTGTTTTATCTTCTGGAAACCGTGCTGGCTCCTCTTTGGGTGTGGATGGTGTTTCAGGAAATTCCAAGCCGAAACGTCTTTATCGGTGGCACGCTTGTTATATGCGCCATTTCGGGCCACGGCCTTTGGGAACTATATTGGCACAATAAAAGAAAGCTTGACCAACAGTCTCAGGCTTGAAGGTTGCGGCATTAAAAATTTGCTGACGGCATTTTATTGTTCTCACACATGGCCTAAACCATAACCCGTGCAACAGGTTTTTTGCGAGGTTTTGAAATGAAATGCGTATTTGTCCAACTGCGTTGTCAGCCTGGGAAAACTTATGACGTTGCTGATAAAATCTACGAGCGAGAAATTGTCTCAGAACTTTATTCTACCAGTGGAGAATTCGATCTTCTGGCAAAGATCTACATTGATGACGATGAAGATATTGGCAAGTTCATCAACGAAAAACTGATCAATATTGACGGTATCGTTCATTCGTTGACCACTCTCACATTCAAAGCGTTCTGATCAGTTTATTCACAGCACCCGTGCAATATTTCAAATCGTGATCAAGATTGGCGTGCCCAAACTTGACAATTTTCCGAATCAGGCTCATGCTTTCGCTATCGCAACGCTATTTATTACGCTAAATCAATGATTTAGTGAATATTTGGAATTTGTCCTGCTGATCAGAGTTTGCAAGACTTTGTCTTCGCGAGCTCGTCTGGACGGGACCAGTGCGATGGATTGGAGGTCAAATGAAACCACCTAAACAACTGTCTGGCCCAACCCGAAGGGGCGGCCGCGGACGGTGACTTCGAGGGTGCTAAAATCCATGCATCGTCAGATCAAGGCCCCAGTAGGCAAACCCCCGAAAGGCTGAGGTCAGGAGCACTGCCCGAAACTCAAACCACATTGTTATTTGTTTACTGGCGTGGATTCGTCTCTGCCATTTAAAATCTGGTTTTTAACAACCAAAATTACATGCCCAGTCGGCGCAAGTTTACAGAGCGCGACTGGGCTTTTGCGTGTGCGGATCAAAAAGTGCCCCTGATCGGTGGGGCAGCCCTTCAACTCACATCCGCATTCTTGGCACGTCGTTGGGGTCCACTTTCAGATCGATCAATATGGGCCCCTTGCGCTTTTCAATAGCTTGAATGGCCGTTTCCAGTTGTTCAGCTGAGTTTACAGAAACGCCTTGCCCGCCCAGTGCATCTGCAATCGCTGCAAAGGAAGGCCAGTCAAACTCGGACAGGCTTGGATCCATGCTGCGATCAAGAAACTGGATATGTTCGGCTCCATAAGCGGAATCGTTGCAAACAATGACGATCAGGTCCTGCTTCATTCGCACTGCGGTGTTGAATTCATTCAGCCCACCCATCATGAACCCACCGTCGCCGGTGAACAGGACAATCGGCCTCTCCGGTGCTGCAAATCCGGCCCCAATTGCTTGCTGCAGTCCCAATCCGATGGATCCAAAATTGGTCGAAACCAGAAAACTAACCGGATCAGGCGCGGAGACGCGACACCACACTTCCGTCATGAATCGCCCGCCATCGGTGACCAATATGCGTTCTGCCGGCAGTGCCTTTTCCAAACGCTCCAAAGCGAAAATGAAATCGACATAGCCCGATTTGGACTTGTCGCGGTCGGGCGCTGGATGAGCATTGAGAATTGCCATATCGAGTTCACCGACAAACCCGCTGGGCGCAATTTCGGCTTCATCCAGCCAGCTGACAATATTGGCGGCCGTCAATGCAGCATCAGCACCAAGAGCCACATCGGGATGATAGTTCCGGCTGATATCGGCAATTCTGTTATTGACCTGAACAACACGCTTGCCCTTCATCAGTTTTCCGCGATCCGTGGTGAACGGATGCAGACTGGCCCCGAACGAAATAACGCAATCACTGAGCGCGATGGTTTCATAGGCAGCGGGCGTGCTCAAAGTGCCAAAAATGCCCATGTTGGCTGGCTGATCGCCAAACAGGCCGTTGGCGCGCAACGTTGTGGCAAGAGGGGCTTCAAGGCGATTTGCAAGATCGATCAGATTTTTGCGCGCGCTAATTGCCCCCCTGCCCGCAAGAATGATTGGACGCTTTGCAGAGGCGATCATGCCAATCGCCTCATCAACATCGTTACCTTGCGGTACATAGGCTGGGTCGTCAAAAACCGGATAGACCAGCTTTTCGTATTCAGCCTCCTGCCACATGAAGTCTGCTGGTATGTTCAAGACGATTGGCCGCTTTTCCACCTTGGCGTGGTAAAAGGCTTTTGCGATGTCATAGGCGGCGGTTTGCGGGGAGCGCAATTGTTCAAAGCCGGAACCTGTTGCTTTCGCCAGTTCACGCTGATCTGTGTTTTGCGGATTATAGGGTACGGAAACTGGCGTATCACCACACAGCAGAACCATCGAAGTCTGGGCCCGCGCACCTTCTGTCAGCGCGGTCATGCAATTGGTAAATGCGGGACCATGGGTGACTGTGGCCACCCCGATTTTGCCAGACACGCCAGAATATGCCAGCGCCATGAGCACTGAACTGCCCTCAATGGCTGCCGGGACAAATGTTCCTCCGCAAGCGCGCACATAGTGGTCAACCATAAACAGATTTGCATCACCCATCAGACCGAACATGGTTTCGATACCGTGATCCATCACGCTTTGCGCGATTGCCTGATGCAGGTAATATTTATCATCGGCCATTTGTTGCCACCTCCACAGTCAATATCCAGCGCCCTGTTTGTTCACCAACGCGCTCATATGCTGCTTCAAATGAACATGGAGCCGTGTAGAATTTGTAAATGCACTGAATTTACAAACCGGCTGTTGCTGGTCATTGAGACGTTTATCGGTGCGGAAGTTCGACTGCCTGCCAAAGCCCCGGATACGTTCGAACAATACCAAAATCATCCACTGTCAATTCGGTATGGTAATCATTGTCTGGAGATGCGTATGTCATCAAGTTTGCTGACTTGCGCCCGTAGGTTTGGCTCAATGGCTTCATGCTCCAGTCGTTTACGTCCAGCCACAATGCCCTCGTCATTGACGATTTCCCGCTGTCCAGAGCCAAACGGTTGATTGCGTTGGTATTGGTGGCGGGTGTAAATCCAAGGTCGATATCCTGCAGCTCACTTGTTTTAGGCAAGACGTTACCGTCAATCATCCAGTTACCATGCGTGCTGCGCTGCACTTGCGTCTGGAAATCTCGCCCGCCAATCCAACCTGCAATCGAGGCGGACTGACTTGTCCAATCCGGCCCACAGACAACCTCATAGCGCATCATTACAATGTCGCCGGCAAACACAAAATCAGCACAGCCGTTTAAGAGCCAGCCATGATCCGACTGGCATATGCGACAGGCATCCATTCCCGGTGTGTCGAGGCATTGCCACAAAACCGATTTCGCAGTCTCACGATTGGTCAAACTTGCGCTCCAAATAAACCATGTAAGGGGCAAGATCGGGCGTGTTTGCATTTTCCGGATACCGGTCAATATACTCGAAACCGCGCCTTTCGTACATGGAAAGCATTTTTGTATTGCCTTTGACGGTATCGGCGTAGAGCGCGATGCATCCCATTTTTTCGGCTTCAGCAATGCGCATGTCGAGAAGTTGTTTGCCAAGACCCAGGCCTTGAGCAGCGGGGTGGACATACATGTGTTTCAATTCAGCAGCATCTGGTCGGATCAATCGCAATATTCCGCAGCCCACAAGCTCCCGACTTTGATTGTGCGCCAACAGGATTCTTCCGGTTTGCGGGGTCAATTCAACGACACGACTGGCCGACTTTCGGGCGAGATCTTCTGCCCGAAAGGCCGGCCCGCCAACCTTATCCAGTTTGATCAATATACCTTCGAAAAACCCTACCATCAGATGTTCGAATTCATCTTTGTCGGTCAGTTCCGGCACGAAGGAAAATTGAATGCTCATATTCGAACCTTGCATCAGGATTGCCATGGTACAAAATCGAATATCTCAGAATTTTCCATTCTGATTTCTCCATTCTGCTTCAGGAGCAATTTTTTCTGTCGTGTCCCAATGCTCAATAATCTTACCACCTCGGAAGCGAAAAAGATCATAATATGCCGTTGGGTTGCCATTGCGGGTTCCTTCACTGACACATAGTACAAAATTCCCTTCTGCCAAAACCCTGTGCAGCTTTTGATATTCAATATTTCTGCTGCCTTGCTCTTGCCCGGCTAGCGCGACGCGTAACGAGGACACATCGTCGTTGAGGAACGGGTTGTGCTCTGTGAAATCATCAATGGAAATGAATTGGCCCAACCTGTGGAACTGGCCATCAATCAGGATTGTTTCCACAAAATTTGTAGCTGTTTCTCGATTTCTTTGCGTCAACTCCCGGTCTTCAACTTGCGTTGCACCATCCACCATGGAATGGCCAGACGCATTTGGTCCCTGTCGTTCCTGAATATTGTCCCAGTGTTCAACCGCCCTCCCCCCTTCAAATCGGAACACTTCAAAGCAGATCTTTCTGCTCGAAAAATCGTATTCCATGTGTGCAAATACATAGTCCCCATCTTCGAAAACACGCACCATGTTGACGCGCGGTTGGGTCTTGGACAATCGTTTGAAGAGTTCAGCCAACCCTTCACTGCCCTCATGGGTTTGAGGGTTGTGTTGGACATATTGGGCTTCATCCACAACGCTGACTGGCCCCGGATCGCCGGTTTCAATACTTTTCAACAGCGCCCTGATTTGCTCTTTGCGATTGTTCGACATGGAGACATGCTGCCACGGTTGCGATTATCCTGAAGAGAAACGACCAAAGCGGGCTGTGTCAACAAGGCGCTGTCAGGCGGGCTGAACAACGGCCTCAAGATGCCAGATCTTGGATACGATCTTCCAACCATCTTTGCTTTTGACGAAGCCCAGATGGTCAACGAAAATGTTTTGATGTGCCCGGAGCCGGATTTTCACAACCGCGCTTACCGGGGACAGCCAGTCGACCATCAGAATTTCGTCGTTCCGCTGCTGGCCTTTATTCGCAGGTGAAGCGCGCGATCCTACGTCCTGACTGAAACTTGCAATCGGTTCGACGAACAACTTGCCTTCATCTGCATCGAACAAACTGGCCGATTCATGGAAGACGGAGTTGAGTTTATCCGTATCGCAGTAATAAAGCGCGTCAAAATAGACCTGAACAGCTTTAAATAGCTCATCAGTTGCAGTCATGGACTTGTCCTTTCGATTGGTATTTGGCACTTATTCAACATCCAATTAATTCCTGCCACCCGCTTGAGTGTCAAACTTCATGGAAAAAATGACTCATCCATCGATGGTCGTGAATTACGAGCAATCGCCGTTTAGCGTTGCGGCGCTGATTTACGATGGCCTTTGCACCTTTGAATTTGGAATCGTAGCCGAGGTGTTTGGACTGCCTCGTCCTGAACTTGGACGGGATCTCTACCGATTTTCATCGGTGGCTCTGCATGATGAACCGGGTCAGGCAGCAGGCGGCCTACAGGTGACAGCAAGCGGAAGCTTCAAAGACCTTGAGTGTGCGGATATCATCATTGTCCCGGGCTGGTGCGGCAAGGACGCTGCGGTGCCCGACAACATGTGCCATGAACTGAGGAAAGCCCGTGCCCGGGGCGCGCGGCTGGTTTCGATTTGCTCTGGCGTCTATGTTCTTGCGGTCGCTGGCCTTCTGAGCGGCCGCAGTGTCGCGACACACTGGCGGTACATTTCTCATTTCAAAGCAAAATATCCTGATATCGATGTGAAACCTGATGATCTGTATGTGGACGATGGCAACATCATCACGTCTGCAGGCAGTTCGGCTGGTATTGATGCCTGTCTTCATATTGTAAGAAAAGACTATGGTGCCAGGATTGCAAATTCCGTTGCCCGAAGGCTCGTCATGCATGCTCACAGGCAAGGCGGACAGGCCCAGTTCATCGAGCAACCGGTTCCAAGCACTTCTGGTGACGATCGCCTCTCCAGCCTTCTGGATGAGCTGCGCGCGCGTCTTTGCGACCCCCATGACATTCACTCCATGGCCAATTTCGCGGGAATGTCACCTCGAACATTTCAGCGCAGGTTTACTGCCCTGACAGGTGTTCCGGCAATACAGTGGCTCAATCAGGAACGTGTAGCGCGTGCCAGCCAATTGCTGGAGGGCACGAACCTGTCCATCGATCAAATCAGCACTGAGACAGGGTTCGCGAGCGCAGAGATACTCCGGTATCATTTTCGCCAGAGTTTGGATGTGTCACCAATCGAATATCGCAAACGATTTTCAGCCCAATCTGCCATTTTTGAACCAACAGTGGCTTAAGCAATTAACTGCTGTGCCTTCGCCGCCGGGTGTCGAGTTGCCGCTCGCCACCCATTACTCGCTACTCGCCGATCGCCGTCTAGCTGAACTTTCCGTTGCGCGGGAAGCCCTTGGGGACCATGCGGCCGGCCTGTGCCCGTTCGCCTCTATATTCGGTTAATTCACTCATGGCGCGCGTGTGAACCCGTTCTGCACTGTCGGTCCAACTCAAGCCTGAAGAAGACTGAAATGCCTGAGCGTCCAGGATACCTCCATCCTTGTATTTCTGGAGCCGCACACCTTTGCCTCGTGTCATTTCGGGGATTTGCTCCAACGGGAAAATCAACATTTTTCGATTCTCACCAACTACGGCCAATTGATCCGGCGCGTCTTCACCTGTTCCCACCGGAGCACATATGCACGCTTCGGCTGGCAATGTAACATTGAGCACCTGTTTGCCCTTTCTCGTATTGGCGATCACATCTGCTTCCGACACCACAAATCCATTGCCTAGGGTGGAGGCGACCAACCGCTTTCTGCCAGGTTTGTGGATAAAGAAATCGAGGATGTCGGCATCATTGTCCATATCGACCATAATGCGCACCGGCTCACCGTGCCCACGACCACCCGGCAGCTTGTCGCCAGTCAGGGTGTAGAATTTCCCACCGGTAGTGAACATCAGGAATTTGTCTGTTGTCTCTGCATGGAAAGCCGTTTTCAGTCGGTCCCCCTCCTTGAAAGCAAGAGAACTGAAATCGGCCGCATGGCCACGAAGAGCACGGATCCAGCCCTTTTCAGATACGACGACGGTGATGGGTTCTTTTTCAATCATGGCGGCAGCAACGGCCTCCATGTCTATTTCAGCGGCTTCTTCAAAGGTTGTGCGCCGTGCACCGATTTCTGTATTTTTGCCGAATTTCTTCTTGGTGTTACCAATCTCCCAGGCGATCGTTTTCCACTGAGCTTCTTCATTGGCCAACAGGGCTTCGATGCCAGCCTTTTCCTCTGACAGGTTTTCATGTTCGGTGCGAATTTCGACCTCTTCGAGCTTGTGCAGTCTCCGCAGGCGCAAGTTCAAGATGGCTTCGGCTTGATTTTCAGTGATCTGAAATCTGGAAATCAGCGATTCCTTTGGATGGTCCTCAAAACGGATGATGCGGATCACCTCGTCAATATTCAGGTATGCAACCAGATAGCCGCCGAGGATTTCCAGGCGTTTTTCAATCTGACCGAGCCGGAATCTGGAACGGCGCCGAAGCACGTCAATGCGGTGGTCCAGCCATTCGCGCAGCACGTCACGAAGGGACATGACACGGGGAACCTTACCGCCGGAAAGGACATTCATGTTCAATGGAAACCGTATTTCAAGATCGGTGAGCTTGAACAATTGCTCCATCAGCAAATTTGGATCGATAGTCCGTGATTTCGGAGTCAGGACAATCCTGACATCCTCGGCGCTTTCATCATTGATATCATCAAGCAGCGGCAACCGTTTGGCGAGCAGAAGCTCAGCGGTCTTTTCAATGAGTTTGGATTTTTGAACCTGATAGGGAATTTCGGTTACTACGATTTGCCATGTACCCCGTCCGGTATCTTCCCTTTCCCAACGCGCCCGGAGCCGGAAGCCCCCCTTCCCGGTTTTGTATGCGTCGAGAATGTTGTCACGGGATTCGACAATCACACCACCGGTGGGGAAATCGGGTCCCGGTACAAATTCCAGCAATTTGTCGAAACCGGCATTGGGGAACTTGATCAGATGAAGGGCCGCATTGCACAATTCTTCCAGATTGTGTGGTGGAATATTGGTCGCCATGCCAACGGCAATGCCGGCAGAGCCATTGGCCAGCAGATTGGGGAATGCCCCGGGCAAGACAACCGGTTCCTCATCGGCCTCATCGTAATTGGGGCGGAAATCCACGGCATCTTCGGTGATGCCTTCCAGGAGAGACGTCGCCACTTCCGTCATGCGGGCTTCTGTGTAGCGCATGGCCGCAGGGTTATCGCCGTCGATATTACCGAAATTCCCCTGACCGTCGACCAGTGGATACCTTTGAGCAAAACTCTGACTGAGTCGCACCAGTGCATCATAAACTGATTGATCGCCGTGGGGGTGATACTTACCGATCACGTCACCAACGATACGGGCACTTTTCTTGAAGGCCGTGTCGGGATTGAGCCGCAATTCACGCATGGCGTGAAGAATACGCCTGTGGACCGGTTTTAGTCCGTCGCGCACATCAGGCAGTGCACGTCCCATGATGGTGGAGAGCGCGTAGGCGAGATATCGTTCTTCTAGGGCTGACTTCAGGTCAACCGGCTCGATGCCATCGCCGCCGCCATCTGCGCCTGAACCATCTCCCGAATCAAATGGTGGTGGTGTTTCATTTCCCATATGACCGCGATAGCGAATTTGACCGAATGCGACAAGAAGCGCCTAACCATTTCCAAAGGGAGATGAAATGATGTTGTACAGATTCTCACTTTCGTTAAGATTTAAGTGCAGAACGATTTTTCGACCAAATGATTCCGGGACTTTCCATCATGTACATCCGCACCGCCGCACTGACCACAGCTCTGCTTTTCAGCTCAACGACGGCCTATTCCGCTGAAGGCCGCAAGCTCCTTGAGCAACTGGTTGCCCTTGCAGGTGTTGAAGGCACCAAGATCACGTGGGCATCGATATCTGAGGAAAACAGCGATTCATTCACCTTGTCCGACGTGGAAATTGTGGATGACGATGGTGAAAAAACCATGGTGAAAACCATCAGTGTCAAGGGTTTGAAGGATGCCAACGGGCGGTTGACCTATCAGACAATTGCATTTGTTGACGTCAGTGGATCAACCGAAGAGGGCGGGAATTTCACCGTTGCTGGCGCAGCATCGTCCGATGGTGATTGGCCGAGCGATATCTGGGAAGATGGACTGACTGCAGATGAAAAAAAGCAACGCATTCGATTTGGAGATTTTTCCCTGAGCGGCATTGCGCTCAAAGACGAGAAAGTGAACCTGGCTCTGGACTCCATTGTGATAACAAATGCAGACATTCCTCTGGACTACCGCTACGAGGATGAGCAAAACGCAGAGGCAGACGGAGATCCTGCCGATCCGCTGACTTTTGATCAGTTTTCCGTAGTTGGGCTAAATGGTTCGGGAAAAGCGGATAACAATCAAAATGTCGATTTTGAGATGTCTGCATTCAGCATTTCAAACGGCAATTTTCCAACTGCAGCTGACGCACCAATGCAGGACTGGATAAAACTCTACTCGGCCCTTTCCATAACCGGGATTTCCACTGCAATGGACGCGGTGCCGGTATTTAGAATGGACAATTTTACCAGCACGATTGCACCGCAGGATGCCGGCGGCACAGTGTCGGCCAATTCTCAATTAAACGGTTTGTTTGTCAATCTGGCTGCGATCCCCGATCCCGGCGCCCAGGCCGTATTCAAGGAAATCGGCTACGACAAGGTCGAGGGCAATTTGGCAGGAACCGCCAGCTATAATCCGCAAACCGGGCGTGCATCTGTATATGACACTTCTATCAAGCTTGCCGAGATGTTTGATCTGGCCTTTGACTACGCGATTACCGGCTATACCGAAGACGTCGCGCGGAAATTCTCCAAGGCCCAGATGGAGATTGCTGCCGGAAAGGACCGAATGCAGGTTCTCGCCCCAATGCTTGCTGAACTGAGCGGAGTCAAACTGGAGACTTTTGGAATTGAATTGACTGATCAGTCTATTACTGGCCGGTTGCTGGATTTTCAGGCCAAGCAGATGGGAACAACCGGTGATCAGCTTGCTGCTGGTGCTCCCATGATGATTGGCATGGGCATGGGGGGGCTCAACATGCCGGCGCTCACCGAAATGGTGACATCTGCGGTGGGCAAATTCCTGACTGAAAAGGGCACTTTGAGCGTCCGCGCGCAACCCGAAAATCCCGTTTCACTGGTCAATGTGGTTATGGCCGGTCAGGCTGATCCAACAACGATTCCAGACATGATCAACCTTAAAATTACTGCGCGATAGTCGCCGGTGTCGCCTTCCGACGCCGTGGCCAATTCCGTTGAAAGCCCGTTTGGCCCCCTATGTGTCACCCAGCGGGGTGAATCCATTGTAGCGATCGACTGGCGGCCGCCAGCCAATTCAAACACCACCCCCCTGTTGAAAGAGGCCGCGCGACAACTCGCGGCTTATTTTGATGGCGCATTGACGAGTTTCGACCTGCCGCTCAAACCGGGTGGTGATGATTTTCAGCAATCTGTTTGTCAGGCCATGCTGGACATTCCTTATGGTGAGACCACCACCTACGGAGCCATTGCCGAGCGTCTGGGCACATATGGGCAGCCAGTTGGCAATGCGTGTGGCGCCAATACAATACCCATCATTATTCCCTGTCACAGGGTACTTGGCGCAAATGGCTTAGGCGGATATTCCGGCGAAGGTGGCGTGGAACGTAAAATTGAATTACTCAAGCTGGAGGGTGGCTTTCCCTATCTGCTCTAGGTGTCGGCTGGTTTCTATGTGGAAAATGTAGACCACATGGCCACGCCAACCACCAGCAGCATGGCTGCCGCCATGGTTACATTGATGATCCGTTGGGTTCTGTGTGGCAGAGCCAGTCTGTGAATTGTCACCCCTGCTGCCAGCCAAAGAATATGAATGGGAATCCAGATCGCATTCAGGATCAGTAGTTTGATCACAATCTCGACTGACAGGCTTTGTGGCCAAATGGGGAAATTGGAAAATACAAATGTGCCGACCACATAGGCTTTGGGGTTGATGATCTGCAACGCCAGCCCGCCCCAAATTCCCGGTGGCCGTTTGGCTTCAATAAATGCAATCCTCGACCCTGCAAGAGCGATTTTTGCAGCCATATAAATCAGGTAACAGGTGGAAAGTATTGTAAACAGTAATCTTATGCGTTCATCAGCCAGAAACAGAGCCGCCAATCCGCTTGCCGCCGCTATCAACACACCATTGGAGCCAATAAATAAACCGGTTCCATAGGCCCAGCCGGGCTTGTAGCCATAGGCAGACCCTACACCCGCCAGGGATAAGACCCCCGGCCCCGGAGTGACCAACAAAAAGAATATTGCGACTGCGAATGTTCCCATTAGGCCTGACTAAAGCAGGAGTGCTTCGGGTCAAGTGCAATTCGAGATATGTTAGGTTTCAACAGTTGGTTGTGAAAGCTCAGAGTGCAGAACCGCTCTCATTGCGCTCCCAATAGGCGGTGCGTGTTTCTTCGTGAAACATCCAGTTGCCCTGCCCTACACGCAGGAAGCGAACAGCCCGACAATTGGTCTTGGCAGTCAACTCTTTTGCGCCCTGCCTCTGCAATTGCAGACAATAGGCAGCGTCAGCTTCGGCCCTTGTCCAGCGTCCGGGATACCCATCAAGAAAGATCAGCTGAGCTGGTCCACGATACAAGGCATCATGGAGAAATGCCGCCCGATTGGAGCCTTCATCCTTATCCAAGGGACGGGACGAGCCATCGGACACAAATTGCGGAAGCAATTTGACCCGACCAAATTGCTTGGTGTGAAACACAAGTGGCTCCAGCAACTGGTAGTGACCATTCGCGTTTTTGAAATAGGGCAAGCCCTGCGCCTTTGCAGACTGGATTTCCTCGTAGGATGCAGAAAACGGATGATATGGATTTGAGTCCAGCACATGATGGACACAACCAGTCAGCAACAACATGGTAAGGACGTAAATCAGGATTTTCATACGCAACACTAAATACAGGCTTTCAGACAAGGCATTCGGGCCACACCCATCCCATCAAGTGGCCCAAATTATGGCAAAACCTTTACTAATTGCTTGACTATTCACTGGCCTTTTCGCGCGGCAGGTTCAAACGCAAATGCAAGTCTTTCAATTGTGGCTTGTCGACATCGCCCGGCGCGCCCATCAACAGGTCTCTGGCCTGCTGGTTCATTGGGAACATCGTGATCTCGCGTAGGTTTTTGGTCCCGCACAGCAACATGACAATGCGGTCTACCCCCGCTGCCATGCCACCATGGGGCGGTGCACCGTACTGAAAAGCGCGGTAAAGACCACCAAACCGTTCTTCTACCACCTCTTTGGACAGTCCTGTGATTTCAAATGCCTTGACCATGGTTTCAGGCAAATGGTTTCGGATACCGCCCGATGCAATTTCATAGCCGTTGCACACCATGTCATATTGCATGGCATCTATGGAAAGCGGGTCCTCGTTTTCCAGCGCTTCCATACCCCCCTTGGGCATGGAAAAGGGGTTATGACCGAATTCAACCTTTTTGTGTTCTTCATCCCATTCATAAAATGGAAAATCTACAATCCAGCAGAACTCAAATGCGTCTTCATTTATCAGACCATTATCCTCGCCTGCCTTGGTACGGGCTTCGCCCGCAAAGGAAGCAAATTTTGCGGGGTCACCGGCAGCGAAAAACACAGCGTCTCCAAGACCTATGTCCAACTGCTGGCGCAGGGCCTCGGTGCGCTTTTCTCCGATATTCTTGGCAATCGGGCCGGCCGCTTCCACCTTGCCGTCGACTTCGCGCCAGAAGATATAGCCCATGCCAGGTTGCCCTTGCGACTGCGCCCAAGAATTCATGCGATCACAGGATTTGCGGCTACCGGCGCCTTTGGTGGGAATGGCCCAAACCTGGACCTTGGGGTCGCTTTCTATCATTCCAGCAAAGACCTTGAAGCCCGATCCACGGAAATGCTCGGTCACATCCTGCATTTCAATAGGATTGCGCAGGTCTGGCTTGTCAGTACCGTATTTGCGAATTGCGTCCTTGTAAGAAATACGGGGCCAGTTGCGCCCAACCTTCTTGCCATCGGAGAAGGCCTCAAACACGTCGGTTATGACGGGCTCCATCGTCTCCAGCACTTCTTCCTGTTCGACAAAGCTCATTTCGAGGTCAAGCTGATAGGATTCGCCTGGCAAACGGTCAGCGCGCGGGTCTTAAG
>JBPCWM010000249.1:0-2933 GCA_051009515.1 Rhizobiaceae bacterium
GTCGAACACCAGTCAATTGCGGGCCAGGTGGAAATTTTTGGACCAGTCGTGTCGGTGATTGAATATGACACGTTCGATCAAGCCATGAACATCTTGAACGGTACGGAATTCGGGCTGACATCATCGCTGTTTTCCAATCGCAATGATCTGATCCAACGTTTCCTTGCTGAAAGCCAAAGTGGAATGATTCATGTCAATCACGGCACCGTGCCGGACAACAATATGCCCTTTGGAGGCATTAAGAACTCGGGTGTTGGTCCCTATTCTGTTGGACCGACGGCTGTCAATTTCTACACATCTGAGCATTCCGCCTATGTAGCGTGGTAAAATGGCCTTCAAGCGCTCAATAACCATCGCTGATATTGGCGTTTTTCCCATTCGTGCAAATGGAGGGGTGTCGCCCAAGATGGCGCTTGGCCTCATGCAGACCCGGCCTGCACTGCTGGTTCGCATTGAGGACACTTCAGGGTGCTTTGGATGGGGCGAAATTTGGGCAAACTTCCCGTCACGGGCGAATATTCATAAAGCGCATATTGTTGAAGATGTAGTGGCTTCGCATCTAAAGTCGCTTACTTTTTCCGACCCCAGGGAAGTTGCGACTGCACTGCGCGACACGCTTTCCGTATATTTTTTGCACGTTGGCCAGCGGGAAGTTTTCGAGCATGTTCTGGCCGGCATCGATACGGCTCTATGGGATCTGGCCTTGCGGAGTTCGGGGCAGTCTTTCGCCAAATTTATGAAATTACCGGTTGCGGCTGCGCAATCATACGCCACTTCCATCAATGCAGACGATTTGGAACGGCTCATCCCGCTGCACTCAGATCTGGGGCAGACCTATTTCAAACTTAAGGTCGGCTTTGCCGAACATGGTTGCACGAGTATCGTTGAGCGAGCTGCGCATCTTTGCCCGGAAGAATCGCGGCTCCTGGTCGACAGCAATCAATCATGGACCCTTGATCAAGCCGTTTCATCGCTGCGCCAGATTGAAGCATTCTCCCCTTACTTTGCAGAAGAGCCTCTTCGGGCTGATGCTCCGAAATTGGACTGGGAAACCTTGGCAAGGAAAGTCGATATTCCCCTTGCCGGTGGAGAGAACATTTACGGCATCGATAATTTTCTCGCGATGACCGATGTTGGCATGCAGGTGTTGCAACCTGATGTGGCAAAATGGGGTGGCGTCTCCGGCGCATTGGATCTGGCCGAAACTGTGCCCGACGATATTCAGATATGGCCGCATTTTATGGGTACGGCGGTTGGGCAAATGGCAGCACTCTCGATCACTGCTGCCCTGGGCAATAGTTCATTTTGCGAAGTGGACGTGAATGACAATCCCTTGCGAATGGAACTTTGTGGAGATGCGATCATGATCAAGAACGGCCGTGTCCACCTTCCTGCCGAACCAGGGCTGGTTGTCCCGCCAAAAACCACATGCCTGAACACATTTGTAGATGAGGTCACCTGAAATGTTATCTGTCACCGAATGGTTGAACCGCTTTTCTGAGCTTGCAGCGCAAGGAGACGGTGCAGCTTTGTCGGCCCTCTTCACGACAGACGGATTCTGGCGGGATTATCTGCCCTTCGGCTGGACCCTGCAGACTCTTGAAGGCCGCACGGCCATCGCTGACTTTGCTAGTTGCCAAGGTCAGGCCACAGGCTTTCGGAGTCCCGAGGCTGAGGACGATGGCTCGCCGCAGGAGGGTTTTTTCCGGTTTCAAACCAATCAGGGTACAGGACGCGGCTACATCCGATTGCAGGACGGTCTCTGCATAACGCTTTTCACAATGCTGGACGATTTGTCCGGTGAGAAAAGCTCAGTTGATCGTGGGTCGGATCCATTTGTTCTGATTGTTGGTGGTGGTCAGGGTGGTCTCGCGCTCGGCGCTCAGCTATCCGACCTGCATGTCCCCTATGTCATTGTCGACAAATACCCCCGCGTTGGCGATCAATGGCGTTCGCGATATGACAGCCTCGTCCTGCACGATCCTGTTTGGTATGATCATATGCCGTTCAAACCCTTTCCTGCAGACTGGCCGGTTTTTACGCCCAAAGATCAGATGGGAGACTGGTTGGAAGCCTACGCCGGGGAACTTGATCTTGATATCTGGACGAGCACCGAACTCAAGCAAGCTCGTTTTGATGAAACCAGCCAAACATGGACGGCTGAGTTGATGAAGGATGGACAGCCTTTAACGATCAAGCCGACTCATGTTGTTATGGCACTGGGACTTTCAGGATTCCCCAAAGTTCCAGAATTCAAGGGGCAGGATGTCTTTGCTGGCCCCCAATTTCACTCAAGCGCCTACAAAGATGGAAGTGAATTCGTCGGCAAGAATGTGGTTGTTGTAGGTGCGAATAACTCGGCCCACGATATTGCATCCGACCTAGTTCGTGTGGAAGCAAAACCTACCATGCTTCAACGATCTTCTTCGCTGGTGGTGCGCCAGGACGATTATTGCGAAAAATTGCTCGGGTCTCTCTATTCCGCCGAGGCGGTTGCACAGGGCATGACAACCGACAGAGCAGACCTGTTGCAGGCGTCCATGCCTTTGCGTCTGCTGGAAACAAATCATCGGGCCATTTGGGACGGAATTCGTGAAGAAAGGTGTGAATATTATGAAAAGCTCACCAAGACGGGGTTCACCCTAGACTTCGCGGAGGATGGCACAGGTCTCGGCATGAAATATCGCCGGACCGCATCGGGATATTATATTGATGTCGGCGCAGCCGAGATGGTGATCGACGGGCGCATCAAAGTCTGTTCTGGACATGGTGTGAGCCACCTTTCGGCAAATGCGGTCCACCTGGAGAATGGCGATTGTCTGGAGGCCGACGCTGTTGTTTACGCCACGGGCTACGGCGATATGACGGACTGGGTGGCAGAATTGGTGAATAGGGAGACGGCCAACCGGGTGGGGCCGTGTTGGGGCTACGGG
>JBPCWM010000250.1:0-7098 GCA_051009515.1 Rhizobiaceae bacterium
ACCAAGTGTGCGGCGACGGTCATGAAATTTCTCGACCCTGTCGACGATATCGGGCGACGCGCTGGCGATTACAAAACTAAGCAGTGTTTCGAGCAAGGCAATAATGGATACGGAAGACGGGAAGAACTGCGGTGTCTCCACAGCAACTACAAAGCCATGGTCCGCTCGCGTGATCAGGGGTGATGCTGGGCTGTCCGACAAGCCAACAAGCCTCACGCCCTGCTCCTTGGCAACATTAATGGCCTGCAATACCTCGGTGCGATAAGGTTTACAGGTCATGGCTATCAGCACGTCGCGTTCATCGGCCGAGGCAAGATCGTCCGTTGCCGTGCTGCCCATGCGCGGAATCGCGCTGAACTGGACCATGCCGGTAGACGCCAGATAGGTGAAGTTCTGCGCGTTAGCGGAATTCACCCCGACCCCCAGTGTAAAAACCTGTCGTGCACCCCAGATCGATTCGGCAGCAGATTTCATCTGGTTTTCATCTGTAGCGCCAAATGTAGCCTCAATGTTTTGCAGAGCAGATGACACCATGTCGGCATATAGCGACCCCAGGTCTCCACGCTGCCTGATTTCCTGCAACCAGCGGGCACGGTCTGAAAAACTCAATCCAGCCCTTCTTATTGTTTCCCGAAAAGGTTCGCGAAAATCCTCATAACCATCGCATCCCACAGATCGTGCCATACGCACCAGCGTATTTGGTTTGACATCGGCTGCAGCGGCAATTTCGCGAATTGACGAAACACCAACATTGGCCGGATTTTCCAACACATAGGAGGCCGCCTTGCGTGTTTCAGGCGTCAGCGAGTCGAGCCCGGATGCCAGCGCTACCAAAATGCGGTCGGAGCTTGATTGGATGAAATTTGGTACATTTGTATTATTCATAGTTGACGATGGTACAATTTGATGCAAAGCGTTGCAATCGAAAAGTGCAGCAGCGGAGATTTTCCATGTCAGACTCCACAAATTCCAAACTTCCCGGCCATGCGCGCGTGGTAATTGTCGGCGGTGGCGTTATGGGGTGCGGCCTGCTCTACCATCTGGCCCATGAGGGATGGACCGATATTGTGCTGCTTGAAAAGGCAGAACTGACATCCGGCTCAACCTGGCATGCTGCAGGCCAGATCACCCATTCCACGTCGAGCTTTGGCCTGGGCAAATGCGTCGACTACAATATTGGCCTTTACTCTGGCGCCTTGGAGCGCGAAACAGGGCAAAGTGTAACCTGGCATGGATGCGGTTCCTTTCGCCTGGCCTATACTCAAGATGAGATGGACTGGCTGCGCCACACCCTTTCTGTGGGCCGCGCGTTGGGGTTCAATATTGAACTTGTGGGGCCGCAATTCATCGCGCAAAAACATCCGTTTTATAATCTTGATGGTGTGATTGGCGCCCTCCATACACCAGATGACGGGCATGCAGACCCGTCGGGTGTTACGCAAGCCATGGCTATCGGTGCCCGCCAACTGGGTGCAAAAATCATAAGACGGTGCCGTGCAACTAATATTGTGCAATTGCCAACGCGTGAATGGAAAATCTCTACTGAACTCGGCGATGTTGTTTGCGAACATGTCGTCAATGCCGGGGGCACATACGCGCGGCAGATGGGGGAATGGAGCGGCTTGCAACTGCCCATGACGTCCATGACTCACCACTACTTCGTGACCGACACCGTGCCCGAGTTCGCGGACCTTGAAACCGAACTGCCGGTCATTCGAGATGACAGGCTGGTATCCGGCTATATACGCATGGAACAGAAATCGGGACTCATCGGAATTTACGAGAAGGAAAATTCCAACTCGGTTTGGGAGGACCACTGCCCCTGGGACGCGGAGAACGAATTGTTTGATGCAGATTATGAACGTGTCATGCCCTGGTTGGAAAATGCGTTGGACCGCATGCCGATCCTTGCCGAACTCGGCATCAAGCGGGAAGTCCATGGTGCAATTTCTCATCCACCAGACGGCAATCCATTGATCGGCCCCGCACCGGGGGTAAAAAATTACTGGTGCTGCTGCGGCACACAGATCGGCATAGGCTGGGGCCCCGGACTGACCCGTGAACTGGCTCGCTGGATGGTGCATGGAGCTGCTGACATATCCATGCGCGATTATGATCCGCGCAGGTTTGGTCCCTATGCCTCAAAGGACTGGCAAGTCATCAAGGCCCATGAGGATTACAAGCTGCGCCATGAAATACCCTTCCCCCATTTTAATCGCCTCCAGGGTCGGCCAGTTAATCCCGGTCCGCTCTATGAGCGCTTGAAATCCGCTGGTGCTGTCTACGAGGAAGTCTTCGGCTTTGAGCGCCCTCGCTGGTTCGCCAGAGGCGAGATCGAACAACGGGATTATTATTCCTTTAAGCGCAATGAACTCCATGATGTGCTTGCAGCTGAAGTGGACGCGGTTCGAAATCGCGTTGGCATTATGGACGTGACAGCCTTCACCAAATCCGAGGTCAGCGGCCCAGATGCAGCAAATTTCCTTGATCGCCTGGTGGCCAATAAATTACCCGGCAAACCAGGGGGTATCATACTCACCCACTTCCTAAATCGACGCGGACGCATTGAATTGGAAGCGACCATTGCCCGACTCTCCGAGGACACGTTCTATATCGTATGCGCGGCCTTCTTCGAACAACGTCTCATGGATCATCTGCGCCACCACCAAGGCGGCGAAGAAATCACCATCCGGTCACACTCACAATCACGAGCAGCACTGACTATCAACGGCCCGAAATCCCGCGACGTGCTTGCGGCCTGTACAGATGCCAAACTCGACAATGCCAGTTTCAAATGGTTGTCTGTTCAGACTATCAAAGTGGCAGGCGTTGAATTGTGGGCCTTTCGCATGTCCTATGCGGGAGAACTTGGATGGGAACTGCATGGTCCGTGGGGCGACATGTTGACAGTCTATGATGCGCTTTGGGAAGCAGGACAGGCTTACGGCATTGAAAATTATGGCTCATTTGCGATGAACATCCTGCGCATGGAAAAAATGTTCCCCGGAGCGGGCGAGTTGACCAATGAGGTAACCCTGCCAGAAGCTGGTGTCATGCGCTTTGTAAAACTGGACAAGTCATTCCTTGGCAAGGCTGGAACAGAGGCCAGTCTCACCACCAACCGCAAATGGGTATGTGCTTATCTGGAAATCGAACCGGACGGTATCAATGACGGACACGGTGGTGAAGCGGTACTTCACGACGGAAATGTAGCAGGATCGACTGCATCGGTTGTCTATAGTCACACGATTGGCAAGATCCTGGCTTTTGCCTATATCAAGCCATCGGCTGCGGCACCGGGCACACGGCTTCAAGTCGTGATTGCTGGTGAGGAAAGACCTGCCATTGCCCTTGGAGAGGCTGCCTATGACCCGCAAAACCTCAAACCCCGTGTGGATATTTTGCCATGACCCTTCCTGAAAAAATGAATGCTTTTGTCCTGACAGGCCATGGCGACATGGACAAACTGGAATTCAAATCAGACTGGCCTGTTCCCACAATTGACGAGAACGAAGTCCTGATCAGGGTTGGGGCCTGCGGGTTGAACAATACCGACGTCAACACGCGTTCGGGCTGGTATTCGAAATCGGTAAGCGAAGCCACAACGGGAGGTGCTTATGAAGAAGTAAGTGGCGAAGACCCGTCCTGGGGAGGCGCGCCCATCAGTTTTCCTCGCATTCAGGGGGCAGATGCGGTTGGAACCGTTGTTGCAGCCGGGCGCGATGCAGACCAGAACCTGATTGGCAAGCGCGTTATGCTGGACTGCTGGTTGCGAGATTGGTCCAACCCGATGGACAGAGACAAAACAGGCTACTTTGGTTCTGAATGCGATGGAGGTTTTGCTGATTATGCCAAGGTGGATCACCACAATGTAGGCGTGGTTGAAAGCGATTTGAGCGATGCTGAACTAGCCACATTTTCCTGTTCCTACACAACTGCAGAAGGCATGTTGTCCCGCGCTGAAGTGGGTTCCAGCGATGTGGTGCTTGTAACCGGTGCTTCCGGCGGCGTTGGCTCGGCTCTGATACAGCTTGCGAAGCGGCGCGGTGCAACTGTCGTGGCACTGGCATCCGAAGAAAAACACCATGCCCTTTCAACTTTGGGGGCCGACATTCTTCTCCCCCGCAATCCGGCCTCGCTCAAGTCTGCTTTACGCAAGGAACTTGGTCGCGATACGGTCTCGGTGGTGGCTGACATTGTTGGCGGTGATGCATTCGCAACCCTGATCGACACACTGGAACGCGGGGGACGCTATACCTGTTCCGGGGCAATCGCCGGACCGATTGCCAAACTTGATCTGCGCATTCTCTATTTGCGCGATCTCACTTTTACCGGGTCGACCGTTGTACCACCCGAGGTTTTTCGGAATCTGGTGAGGTATATTGAGCGCGGTGAGGTAAAACCCCTGCTGGCCGCCCACTATCCGCTGAAAGACCTGAAACTGGCCCAGCAGGCCTTCATAGACAAAAAACATGCCGGTAATATTGTGGTCAAGATGGGCGACGATTGATCGGCGGCGAGCGGTGAGCGGCGAGGAATAAACATGTCTCAGCAAGATTGGATTGAACGGGCAAAAAAAGTATTGCCGGGTGGTGGGTTCGGCAATTTTGATCCCGGCATTATCATTCGCGAAGGCAAAGGCTCGCGGGTCTGGGATGAAGACGGGAAGGAATATCTGGACCTTTTAAATTCATCTGGGCCACTGGTCCTGGGGCACGGTAACGAAGAGGTCCTGGAAGCCGTTCGCGTGCAATTGACCAAGGGCACAAATTTCTTTGCCACCAATAAGGCTGGCATCGAACTGGCCGAAGTGATCTGCGATGCTGTGGCTTGTGCAGACCAGGTGCGCTTCGTTTCGACCGGCGGTGAAGCCGACATGTATGTCATACGACTGGCGCGGGCCTTTACCGGGCGTGACAAGATCCTAAAATTCGAAGGCGGCTATCATGGTATGTGCGCGGAAGCGCAGATGAGTCTGGCACCTACGAAACTGGCCAATTTCCCACAACCGGTCCCAGACAGTGCAGGTATCCCCCAAAGCGTGATGGACGATGTTTATATTGCACCGTTCAATGATATTGATTTTCTACGCTCTTTTCTTTCGGAAAATGGCCATGAGATTGCCGGTCTGATCGCGGAGCCCTTTCAACGTATCATTCCGCCCGAGCCGGGTTTCCTGGAGGCCGTAAAAGTGGAATGCGAGAATTATGGAATTGTCCTGATCTTTGACGAAATTGTCACCGGATTTCGCTTTGACTATGGCGGCGCGCAGGCCCTCTATGGCGTCACGCCGCATCTGTGCTCCTTGGGGAAAATTATCGGTGGTGGATTTCCGCTGGCTGCCTTTGCAGGCCGCGCAGACATCATGTCCCATGTGGACGCCGGCAGCGTGGCGCAGGGCCAGTCGCTGATGCATTCCGGTACGCTTTCGGGCAATCCCGTAGCGGCAGTTGCAGGATTGAAAACCCTGGAAATTATGCGCCGCGATGGGCAATACGACAAATTGCGCTCTACAGGACGACAGCTGCAGAAGGCATTTAGCGAACCGCTGGACGAAAAGGGCATTGAGCACCGCATCGTTGGCGACCCAACCCTGTTTGACGTGGTTTTCACCAATCGGGATGTGCGCAATTATCGAGACGTACTGTCGGCGGATGCCGACCTTTACAAGACCTTCAATGGGCACCTGCGCGACAATGGCATATTTAAACCACCCGGCAAGTGTTATCCCTCATTGGCCATGAGTGAAGCTGACATTGCTTTTGCCCGGCAAGCCATTCGCGATTCAGTGCAAGCAATCTAGACCCTTTCAGGTTTAGCTGTTGAGTCTCGCGAGTTTATTCACCTCCTGTCCTTCCGGCAGCCCCCATTTGTGCGCAAAACAGAACGAAAATCATTGCGCCTTGCTGCATCGGCGATGAACTGAACGCGCTTTGGGTCGCGCTCGGGAAGCGAGGACAGGGTCCGTCTTTTGTCAAATTCGTACATGTCGGTGATGAATTTGTCGCGGGTGAACTCAACGGCCTCGGTCATCACAAGATAGTAACGTGTATCCCACAGAATATCATTTGATTTGATCAAACTCCCACGAATGAGCAGCCAAGAGACCAGCAAATAATGCCGGTATTCGACCAGTTCAATCACCTTGTCGATGTCCCGCTGCAACACCGGGTCATTATCGTTTCTCAAGATGTTGAGATTGCAGCGGTTTGTCCCTTCGTCAAATACGCGATGTAACAAATGCACTACTGGGCACCAAACACCGGGGTGGTCCGCACGCAAAGCCATGTGATGCAGGAATCGCTGGAACGCTTCAGGATCATCTGCAAAGTCCAGATAGCGGGGATATCTTTTTTGGTAAGTTTCATAGCGGACGCGTACCGTTACTTCACAATAGGCTTCAGTAGGTACATCGTCCAGCTTGCTGTCTTCCAGCTCACGTTCTTCCCGACTTAAATCATCAAACATTGGAATTGGAAAGGATTCAAAGGACCAATCTCCCAAATTTGTAACTCTGGGCGGCTCCGAACGAAAAATACCCGGCTGGACTCTTATTGTGGCAATTACGGCCAAAACAGCAATAACAGCCAGCATCAATAAATCTGAAATATTCACAAATTTATCCCCCCTCATAATTCCGAACTTAGCATTCTCCTGTCAATATTGGTACGACGGAGATATAAGTGACCGAATCGAATGAAAGCATTTGTGCGAGACTTAAGAATATCCAATTCAGACAAATAAGTAGTATAGCAAAAATCGAACCAGAGATATTCAATTTGCGTAAAAAAATACAAAAAGCCGAAAGAAATATTATGCGTCTGGAACAGCAACTCAATGCTGCGGAAGCAGCTTCAAGAGCGGCTGCAGCCAGTGGAGTTCTGGGCCGCCTTGGAAGAAAGCCAGCTCTGGGTGCAATCGGACAGGCAGTGCAGCGCACAACAGCTCAAATTGCTGTCGAACGTCTCAAGGCTGAACTCCGTCAAGCCAAATCCAGTCTGGGGCGAATGAGTCAAAGACTAAAGGATGACGAAAAGGAACTGGGGCAACTCGAGGCGAATCTGAACACCACAAAGCGAGACCTGGACAAATTCAATT
>JBPCWM010000251.1:0-36499 GCA_051009515.1 Rhizobiaceae bacterium
GCCAGAGCCAGAGCCAGAGCCAGAGCCAGAGCCAGAGCCAGAGCCAGAGCCAGAGCCAGAGCCAGAGCCAGAGCCAGAGCCAGAGCCAGAGCCAGAGCCAGAGCCAGAGCCAGAGCCAGAGCCCAAAAAGAAAAGTTGGTTTTCGCGTCTCAAGGACGGGCTGTCGCGCTCGTCCAACCAACTGACCGAAAACATCACCGCCGTCTTCACCAAACGCAAGTTGGATGAGGATACGTTGCAGGAACTGGAAGACATATTGATTCAGGCCGATCTCGGTGTCGATACGGCCATGAACATCACGGATGCCTTGGCTTCGCAACGCCTGGGAAAAGACATTTCCGACCAAGAGGTGCTCAGTTTCATGGCGGAGGAAATCGAGAAGGTTCTCGACCCGGTTGCTGCCGAACTGGAACTGGATCTTGACCACACACCGCATGTGATTTTGGTTGTTGGGGTCAATGGCTCCGGCAAGACCACCACCATTGGCAAACTCAGTCAGAAATTATTTGATGGAGGATTTTCCACCTTGCTCGTTGCAGGTGATACCTTCAGGGCAGCAGCAATTGAGCAGCTGAAAATCTGGGGTGACCGGACGCAATCATCCGTGGTGTCACGCCCATTGGGTTCAGACGCAGCAGGTCTTGCTTTTGACGCCTATGCCCAGGCCGTTGAAGAGGGGCGTGACGTCATGCTGATGGATACGGCAGGGCGCCTGCAGAACAAGACCGAATTAATGGATGAGCTGGAAAAGATCATTCGCGTCTTGAAGAAGCAGGATCCTACTGCACCCCATACGGTTTTGCTTACTCTGGATGCGACCACGGGCCAAAATGCTCTCAACCAGGTGGAAATCTTCAAGGATGTTGCCGGTGTCAATGGTCTGGTGATGACCAAGCTGGATGGAACGGCGCGCGGCGGAATCATGGTGGCCATAGCTTCCAAGTTCAAAATGCCGGTATTCTTTATTGGCGTTGGTGAGCAGGTTGACGATCTTGAGCCTTTTGAAGCCCGAGAATTCGCCCGCTCCATTGCTGGTCTGGACGATTGATCGCCTACACCCATTGCGTATCCGACATGTCACATGACGCAAATTGAAAAGCATTGGCTTGGCTGGTGTGTCACCTTCGTCCTGCACGAATGAACGATGGCGTCGTTCAAGGAATCGCGAAGAGGTCGCCCAGTCTGGGCGCAATTTTCTGATGTCGCCGTGTGCCGCCTAACAACAGCGGCTGATTGTCCTGAACGCCCGGATTTCTATGAAATTCCGGGTGATTTCCGCCCGGAATGAAGCGGAGATCAAAATGAATATCCATCTACCAGAAACTGTCTTGGCAGGCCGCCCGTCTATCCTTCAGCTGAACAACGGGGTTAAAGCCAGATTGCCATTTGCAAACGAAGAATATGAAGCAAGACTCACCGCGCTACGTGATACAATGGAGCAGCTGGGCCTGCAGGCCTGCGTCTTAACCTCCATGCATTGCATAGCCTACTATAGCGGCTTTTTGTATTGCTCCTTTGGCCGCCCATACGCCTGTGTGGTTACAGGAAAATCCTGCACAACCGTTTCGGCCAATATCGATGCCGGCCAACCCTGGCGGCGCTGTTATGGTGACAATATTGTCTATACCGACTGGAAGCGCGACAATTATTTGCAAGGCATACTCGGCCTGATTAGCGGAAGTGGTGTCGCTGACGAATACGTCGAGGGCAATGGCAAGGGCTGTATTGGTGTCGAATATGATCACCTGTCCTGTGAAATGTTCACCAAAATGCAGGCGGCGTTGAATTGCAATCTGATCGATATTGCGCCACATGCCATGGCCCAGCGTATGATCAAGAGCGAAAGCGAAATTGCACTGATCCGCGACGGAGCACGTATTGCCGATATTGGCGGCTGGGCCATTCGTGATGTAATCTGTGAAGGGGCAAGCGAGCTGGAAATTGCGCAGGCTGGTCGTTTGGCCATGGAGACGGAAATCGCCACTGCCTTTCCGCAAAGTGAAATCAGAGACAGCTGGGTCTGGTTCCAGTCCGGCCTGAACACCGATGGAGCCCATAATCCGCTGACAACCCGGCGTCTTGAGCAGGGCGACATTCTCTCACTCAATACGTTTCCCATGATCAATGGATATTACACCGCCCTTGAACGAACCTTGTTTTTGGGCGAGCCGGACGCGCAGTCTCTCAGGATCTGGGAGGCAAATGTAGCCGTTCACCGGCGCGGACTTGAACTGCTGAAACCCGGCGCGGTCTGTCGCGAAATCGTTGCCGAACTCAATGAACTCTATGCCGCACAAGGTCTGCTTGAATATCGAACCTTTGGTTACGGCCATTCCTTTGGGATCCTTTCCCACTATTATGGCCGTGAGGCGGGCCTGGAGTTGCGCGAAGACATCGACACGGTTCTCCAACCCGGCATGGTGGTGTCAATGGAGCCCATGTTGATGATTCCTGATGGACAACCTGGTGCAGGTGGCTATCGCGAACACGATATTGTGGTGATTGGACAAGATGGTGGTGAAAATATCACCACATTCCCCTTTGGACCGGAAAACAATATTGTCCGCTGATGCCGTTTCCTCTCCACATCCATGAGGATCGGGGTTCCCCTGAAGCGATGCAGCAGTTAAACCGCTGATCATGAGACTGGTGGTGGACAATTTAACGGTATGGCGTGGAGAGGATGAAATCCTGTCCACGCTGACTTTTGGTGTGGAATCTGGTGAAGCCCTTGTGGTGAGCGGTCACAATGGTGCCGGGAAATCCACATTGTTGCGCGCCATTGCCGGGCTGCTGCCGTGTGAATCCGGGCGAGTCAGTGTCGAGCAGGTTGACCCGGAATTTGCCGATCAAAATGTCCCCGGGCTTTGTCACTTTCTGGGCAATGAGAATGCGATGAAACCTGCATTAACCGTAGGTGAGAATCTGAAATTCTGGCAGGAATTTGCAGGTTTCCCCCACATGGAGGTCGATGAGGCATTGGAGATGGTGGGACTGGGTGGTTTGCAATTTGTGCCATTCTCACATCTATCCACCGGTCAAAGGAGGCGCATTGCCATTGCGCGCCTGTTGGTTAGCTATCGTCCCATATGGCTTCTTGATGAACCGGTGTCCGGGTTGGATGCTGCATCGGCAGATCAGTTTTCTGCCTTGATGCAGGTTCATCTTGAAGACGGAGGGATAATAATTGCAGCAACCCATGTGCCGCTTGGGCTGACCGACGCCAAACAACTTGTTCTGGGTTCAGATGCCGAGGGGGCAGACCATTGAAGGCTCTCTTGAAGAGGGATTTGCAGCTTGCCTTGCGCTCTGGCGGCGGCGCGGCGACGGCATTACTGTTTTATCTGGCCGTGGTGATTACCATGCCCTTTGCGGTTGGGCCCAATGCACAACTGCTGGCAACAATCGGGGGCGCGACCCTTTGGATCGGGGCGTTGCTGGCCGGACTTTTGGGGCTTGAACGCTTGTTTCAGTCAGACAGGGAGGATGGTGGATTGGATCAGATGTTGATTTCGCCGGTTCCCTTATTCGCCCAGGTCTTCGTTAAATCTCTCGCCCACTGGATTGTGACCGGGCTGCCACTGACGGCCATGGTTCCGGTTTTTGGGCTGTTTCTTGGCATGGACAGCGTTGCGATCGCAGCCTCCATGGCAACCTTGCTGGTGGGTACACCGGCCATTTCGTTCATAGGGGCCGTAGGTGCAGCAGTCACGGTTTCCCTGCCGCGGGGCGGGCTGTTGCTCTCCGTACTTGTTCTGCCGTTATGTATTCCCGTTTTGATATTTGCAGTGGGTGCCATTCGAGCGGCGGTGACTGAGCCGGACCCCTTTCTCCCGCCATTTTTGCTGGTTATGTCCATTTCACTTTTTTTCTCGGTTCTTGGCCCGTTTGCTGCTGCCTATGCGTTGCGGCAGGGCACAGATTAATTAGGCATCAGGGAATTTACTCATGACATCGAAATTCATAAAACTGTGTTGTGACATCGTGGTGATTGATTGTGTTGGATAGCTTGCCTAAGAGCAGATGCGAAATGTTGAACCCAAGAGGACCCCATGGCGTCTGAACCCAATCCCCAGCCAAGAGGTTTGACGGCGCTTGCCAATCCAACCCGGTTTTTGGCCCTGGTGCGGGTGATCATGCCCTATCTCGTTGTGATAACATGTGTATTGCTGTCAATCGGTTTGTGGATGGGGTTCTCCGTACCGGATGATTATCAGCAGGGTCGCACGGTCCGTATCATGTTTGTCCATGTGCCGTCGGTCTGGATGGCCATGGGTGCTTATATGGTGATGGTGTCCGGCGCATTGGGCGTACTGGTCTGGCGCCATCCGCTAGCGGATGTTGCGGCGCGGTCTGCTGCACCAATCGGGGCTGCATTTACGTTTCTGGGACTGGCCACCGGCTCTATCTGGGGCAGGCCCATGTGGGGAACCTGGTGGGTGTGGGATGCCCGGCTGACGAGTTTCCTTGTTTTATTGATCATTTATCTGGGACTGATTGCCCTGTGGAACGCTGTTGAGGAACCAGCCAAATCTGCTCGTATGGCGGCAGTTGTAGTATTGGTGGGTGCGCTGAACATTCCGATCATCCGATTTTCCGTGGAATGGTTTACCACTTTACACCAGGGGCCGAGTGTTGTTCGTGCCGGTGGACCGTCCCTGGCGCCGGAGTTTCTCTATCCGCTTCTGATCATGGGGTTGGCTTTCCTGTTTTTGTTTCTCACCCTGCATCTGCTGGCCATGCGGAATGAAATCATGCGTCGGCAAATCAGAACAGCACAACGTAAGGCGGCGCGTGATCATATGTCCAATGCAAGGGTACAGGCATAATGACGGAATTGTTTGGCTCGGAATATTTCTTTTTTGTGGCATCTGCTTTCGGCATCACGGCTGTGGTGTTGTTGGCTCTCACCGGCTGGATTGTTGCTACCTATTTTAGTCGCAAAAAGCAGTTACTGGCCCTTGAACGGGCCGGCTTGAAACGAGCTTCTGGATCGCATGTCTGAGTCGCGTCCGTCCACCACAAGGCTGCTGCTTCTTGCCTCACCACTGGTGATTTTCGGGGCGCTGGCTGCAGTATTCTACTTCCAGCTTGTTTCCGGTAAAGACACATCGGAACTGCCATCGGCCTTTATCGGTAAACCTGTTCCCACATTCAGCCTGCCCCCACTTGAGGGATTGAAGGTGGATGGAGAGCCTGTTGCCGGACTGTCGCATGAGGACCTCAAAGGCAATATCACTTTGGTCAATATTTTTGCCTCCTGGTGTGCACCGTGCAGGGTTGAGCATCCCGTGTTGATGAAACTTGCAGAAAATCCTGAACTCACCATTGTCGGGATCAACTACAAGGACCAGGCCGAAAACGCGCGCAGGTTTCTGGGAGCGCTCGGCAATCCATATTCGCGCGTCGGTGTCGATCAAAAAGGTCGCACCGCAATCGAGTGGGGTTTCTATGGCATTCCTGAAACGCTGCTGGTCGGACCAGACGGGGTTGTCCACCATAAGATTGTTGGACCAATCGACGCAAAAAAATTTGAGGGGCTGAAGGACAAGGTTCAGCAACTGCTCGGTAACTGACGCAGGTTCAATCCGGCTCTTCCTCAGTGGAGTGCTGCATCATCATTGGAATTTGCGAAGCAACGAAAGCCATCGTCAGGCCGGTCATGCCCCAGAACTTGAACCCGACCCAAAAAGATTCGGAAAAGTTGCGCCAGACAATCTCGTTGACCACTGCCAGCACCAAAAAGAAAAGCCCCCAACGCCACGTCAGTTTGTTCCACCCCTCTTCGTCTAGCTGGAAGGCAGGACCCATCACGGTTTTTAGAAAACTTCTGCCAAATATCATGCCGCCAATGAGGATGGTGCCGAACATAGTGTTGATGATGGTGGGTTTGAGTTTGATAAACAAATCGTCTTGCAGATAGAGGGTCAGGCCACCGAATATCGACACAACTACAGCGGTAACAATGGGCATAATCGGCAGTGTGCGGGTGATACTCCACGACAGGGCAATTGCAATCAGCGTGGACACCATGATGACCGCCGTGGCCAGAAATATGGGCTTACTGAACGGATCTCCCAGATTGAAAAGTGAAATCAACCGGTCTCCAAAATTGTAGGAGAGCACAAACAGCACAACAGGCCCTATTTCGAGAGCCAGCTTGAGACTGGGGTTGATTTCCTTTTGCGCGGCATCAGCAGATTGACTGTTCATTCACTTGGCATCCGTCAGGTTTCGTGCCGCTCGTGTAGCAGGGTTCCTCAAAGATGCAAATGTGACAATCCTCCATGCTTGGATATTTTGCTGCCGTCACTGCTCTTACCCAAAGGTGTTGTGTGTGATCTCTGGACGCTGGGCACAAGATGGGACTATACAGACGCAAATCCATAGAAATTTTTGGGCAAGACGAATCCGCCTGCCCCGTATCGATCAAGGAGTTCCCGTTTATGACTTCATCCCTGGACAGTTTTTCCTGTAAGAAAACACTCAATGTAGCCGGCAAGGAGTATGTCTATTTCAGCCTTGTGGAGGCTGAAAAGAACGGACTGACCGGAGCTTCAAAGCTGCCCTTCTCGCTAAAGGTCTTGCTGGAAAACCTATTGCGGTTTGAAGATGGCCGGTCGGTGACAGCTGAAGATATCAAGGCCGTGGCCGAATGGATCAACAACAAGGGAACTGCTGGCAAGGAAATCGCCTATCGTCCGGCCCGCGTTCTGATGCAGGATTTCACTGGTGTGCCAGCCGTTGTGGATTTGGCGGCCATGCGTGATGCAACGTCTAATCTCGGTGGAGATACGGCAGCAATCAACCCACAGGTCCCCGTTGATCTGGTGATCGACCACTCCGTAATGGTAGATTACTTCGGTGGCGCCAACGCTTTTGAGAAGAATGTTGATCGTGAATATGAGCGTAATGGCGAACGTTATACGTTCCTGAAATGGGGCCAGCAGGCCTTCCGCAATTTCCGCGTTGTACCTCCTGGAACCGGCATTTGTCATCAGGTCAATCTGGAATATCTCGCCCAGACCGTCTGGACCAGGGAAGAAAACGGCGAGACAGTGGCCTACCCCGACACGCTTGTCGGGACAGATTCCCATACCACCATGGTCAACGGCCTGTCCGTGTTGGGTTGGGGCGTGGGAGGCATCGAGGCTGAAGCTGCCATGCTTGGCCAGCCTGTCACCATGCTGATTCCTGAAGTGATAGGGTTCCGCCTGGAAGGGAAGATGCCCGAAGGTATCACAGCGACCGACCTTGTGCTGGTCATCGTTCAGATGCTGCGCGAAAAAGGCGTAGTTGGGAAGTTTGTGGAATTCTATGGTCCTGGTCTCAACAATCTCTCGCTGGAAGATCAGGCCACGATTGCGAATATGGCACCTGAATATGGTGCGACTTGCGGCTTCTTCCCGATCGATAAGGACACGATCAATTATCTGGGTGCAACCGGTCGTGATGATGATCGTGTGGCACTGGTTGAGGCCTATGCACGGGCGCAGGGTATGTGGCGCGACGAAAACTCCGAAGAGCCCGTCTTTACAGATACGCTTTCCTTGAATTTGAAGGATGTAGTACCATCCATTTCCGGTCCCAAACGGCCTCAGGACCGGGTTGTTCTGGCTGGTGCGGACAAGGCTTTTGCTGAAGCCATGCAGAAAGAATTCAACAAGAGCGCGCGTGGTGAGCGGTTCCCGGTTGAAGGCAAGGACTTTGATCTGGGCAATGGTGACGTTGTTGTTGCCGCCATCACATCTTGCACCAATACATCAAATCCCTCGGTATTGATTGCTGCCGGACTGGTAGCGCGCAATGCACGTGCCAAGGGGCTCACCGTCAAACCCTGGGTCAAGACTTCACTGGCACCGGGTTCGCAGGTTGTGACTGACTATCTCAACAAGGCAGATCTCTCCAAGGAACTGGATGCACTTGGATTCAATCTGGTTGGATATGGCTGTACGACATGTATCGGCAACTCCGGCCCGCTGGCCGAAGAAATTTCTGAAACCATTCACAAGAACGATCTTGTTGCCTGCTCTGTTCTGTCCGGCAACCGCAATTTCGAAGGCCGTATCTCGCCAGATGTGCGGGCCAACTATCTGGCTTCGCCGCCACTGGTTGTGGCTTATGCCATCGCAGGTTCGCTCTATGTGGATGTTGCCAAGGATTCGCTTGGACAGGATGCAGACGGCAATGATGTCTATCTGGCTGACATCTGGCCATCATCGGAAGAAATTGCATCCATCATGCGCGATACAATCAACGAAGACATGTTCCGTTCCCGCTATGGTGATGTGTTCAAGGGTGATGTTGCCTGGCAGAAAATTGATGCTGGTGAAGGAGATACATATGGCTGGGATTCCACTTCAACATATGTACAGAACCCACCTTATTTTGAGGGTATGACAATGGAACCAGATGCGGTTAACGACATTGAGGGCGCCAGAGTGTTGTCACTGTTCAAGGATTCCATCACCACCGACCATATTTCACCGGCTGGTGGCATCAAAGGCGATAGTCCGGCAGGTGATTATCTGCGTGGCCACCAGGTTCGGCCGGTAGAGTTCAACTCTTACGGATCTCGTCGTGGTAATCACGATGTGATGATGCGTGGCACCTTCGCCAATATCCGCATTCGCAACCAGATGCTGGACGATGTGGAAGGTGGTTATTCCAAGCACTATCCATCCGGTGAACAAGGCGCCATGTATGATGTGGCAATGCGCTACAAGGATGAAGGCGTGCCGCTGGTGATTTTCGCTGGCAAGGAATACGGATCAGGTTCTTCGCGTGACTGGGCCGCCAAAGGCACAAGACTGCTTGGTGTACGTGCGGTTATCGCTGAAAGCTTTGAACGCATCCATCGCTCAAACCTCGTGGGTATGGGTGTTCTGCCTCTAGTGTTCACCGGAGGGGATTCTTGGCAGAGCCTGGGATTGACTGGTGAGGAAAAGGTCACAATCAAGGGATTGAATGACCTTACACCACGTCAGGAAATGCAGGCGGAGATAGAGATGGCAAATGGTTCTACAAAGAGCATCACGCTATTGTCTCGCATCGATACCGAAGACGAACTGGATTATTTCCGCAATGGTGGAATTCTGCACTACGTTCTGCGCAACCTGAATAAGGAAGCAGCGTAATTCACCAATTCTCAGTTTTAAGAGATAATTGGGTCGATTGCACAGCAATCGGCCCTTTTTTTGCCTTGTGACGGTAATGTGAGTTGCATGTGAGGCGCTTACTCAGCATTTTAGTCGAATTCCAGCAACAGGCAGCCAGATCATGTTTCAGTCATTCTTGGGTAAATCCGGTGTTCGCATTCCCAAAGTGATTGCATTGTGCTCGCTGGTATTGGTTGCATTGGTGGGTAAGGGCCTTGCGGGTGAAAAGCCAATTGCCGTTGTTGAACTGTTTACATCACAGGGATGCTCATCCTGCCCGGCTGCTGACAAGATTCTGGCTGAATATGCGGTGCGAGATGATGTGCTCGCGCTGTCGTTTCACGTTGACTACTGGAACTATCTTGGATGGCGGGATACGTTTTCCAAGGCTGAGTTCGCTGATCGTCAAAGACGCTATGCCAAGTCCTTTCGCCGTCATGGAGTTTATACACCGCAGGTCGTGGTCAACGGTCGTGACCATGCGGTGGGATCTCGCAAAGGCGATATAGATTCGCTGATCAAGACCAATATCGAAAGTGGCAAGTCGCCCACAATAGTGGTCTCTACTCAAAGAGATGCCGAGAAGGTTCGGATTTCAACAGATGCGTCAGCAGGTGATGCGACATTGTGGGCCGTGTATTTCGATAAGAAGCGGAAGGTCAAGATCGACCGGGGCGAAAACCGCGGACGCACCATCACCTATCACAATGTGGTTGGCGATATGACCATGCTTGGCATGATGAAGCAGGGAAAGATGGACGTCACTCTTCCATTGAGCGAGCTAAAGCGTCAGGGATATGAGGCCTGTGCGATCGTATTGCAGCAGAACACGGAATTGGGAACCCCCGGCCCGATCCTCGGAGCGGCGTTGATCGACGATCTTTAGGCTGCATTTTTATCGAGCATAAAATGGAAAGGCCGGTTTGCCATTGCGGGCAACCGGCCTTTCATTTTGCACCAGCATAGGGGAAAAGCTGGTCCCGCATCCAACGCAAAGTATAGACTTTGCAAAGGCGGCCCGGTGGTCAGTTTGTGTTTCGGCGCAAGTCTCGGTGGGGGCTGGGGTCGTGAGCGAGACGGCGACTTGAAACAGTGTTCCGGGGCAACCTGCATATTTATGTACGTAAATGGGGCACAAGCGGGGTATGAATAAGGTCTTATTGTGGCCAGCTGCCTGTTCTGTTCACATACTGTTGCGTTCTGTTGCAGTATGTTGAGCCAAACCTTTGCCTGACGCCGCCCCCTTTCTTGCCCTAAAACTGCCCAAAACCGGTCTTGAAAACTCAAAAAATTACCAAGGGAACTTGAATCTTGAGCCGCTGCACCACAAACTGAACGATGTTGCGCTTGTCAATGGAGTGAGCATGAGCCTTTCTGACGGATCGAATCGAACTTCGAATGCTGATCTGATCTCTCTTTCAGCCAGACGACCTCTCAATGGTGCTGGAATTTCGAACAGTTTTGTATCGTCAACGGGCAATCCGGTCACCCCATCGCAGATCAGTTTCAACCGGCAGGAATTATCGGCCATATTGCGTATTTACGGCTTTAAAGTCGCTGACGGTGAATGGCGTGACTATGCGATTGATCATCTGAAAGACCGGGCGGTGTTTTCTGTCTACCGCCGCACCAGCGAAGTGGCTCTGTACCGTATTGAGAAAAATCCCAAACTGGCCCGACGGCAGGGGGCCTATTCCATCATAGATGCCAATGGAACGGTGTTGAAACGTGGTCAGGATATCAATCAGGTGCTGAAGCTTTTTGAACGCCAGTTGAAACTGGTTGAGTAACTCCTTTTGCGTCAAGACTGGCAGCGCCTGTTGAGTTCTATGGTCTGACGGGCCTATAGACAGTCATGGCATTCAAAGCATCCGTCCTCACTCTATATCCTCAAATGTTTCCGGGTTCTCTGGGCCATTCACTGGCGGGACGCGCACTTGAGCGGCAGGACTGGATGCTCGAGACGGTCCAAATTCGCGATTTCGCTCAGGACAAACACCGCACCGTGGATGATACGCCTGCTGGCGGTGGAGCAGGTATGGTTTTGAGGGCGGATGTTCTGGCGGCGGCCATCGATGCGACCTGTCTATCTGAAGATGAGCGACCAAGGCTATTGATGAGCCCGCGCGGTAAGCCGCTTGATCAGGAACGGGTCAGGGAACTGGCAGCTGGAGCGGGAATTGTAATTATATGTGGCCGGTTTGAAGGTGTTGATCAGCGCGTAATAGATTCGCGCCAGTTGGAGGAGGTGTCGATTGGCGATTACATTCTCTCAGGCGGTGAAGTTGCAGCTACCGTAGTGCTGGATACCATTGTGCGTTTGCTGCCGGGGGTGATGGGCAATGTGGATTCCGGAAAATATGAGAGTTTTGAAAACGGCCTTCTTGAACACCCCCACTATACGCGGCCAGCGGTTTGGGAGGGGCAAGAAATACCGCAAATTCTGACTTCAGGTCATCACGAGAAAATTCGCCAATGGCAGCTTGAGCAGGCCAGACAACTGACCCGAAAACGTCGCCCCGATCTGCTGGAAGATGACGCTTAATTTGCAGTTCTGACTGGACAAAATGCAACTTACACCCTATAGCAGCCTCGATTTTCGGAAAAACCGAAGAGACGGGTGAATTCGCCTTGGTTGCCTTTGCTTTAACAAAGGTCCATCCGGCGGCCGATAAAACACTGTTTTATCCGGCGTTTGGATCAGGCGCTCTGGCTTGCAATAAACAAAACAGCGACTGTTAAAAGCCTTGAAATGTGGCGGCGGCAGCGTGACGAAAAGGTTAGATACGATGAATATTATTGAACAGCTCGAAGCCGAGCATGCCCAGGCTATTGAAGCCAAGCGACAACTCCCTGCATTCTCACCTGGTGACACAGTGCGCGTGTTGGTTCGCGTAACTGAGGGGACCCGCACCCGTGTACAGGCCTATGAAGGTGTCTGTATAGCGCGTAAGGGATCAGGTCTGAACGAGAGTTTTACCGTTCGCAAAATATCCTATGGTGAAGGCGTGGAACGAGTGTTCCCGATGTATTCGCCGCTGGTTGAGGGTGTTGAAGTTGTACGCCGCGGTAAGGTGCGCCGCGCGAAATTGTATTACCTGCGCGGTCGCCGCGGCAAATCTGCACGTATTGTTGAGAACACAGGCATCCGTTCCAAAAAACTCAATGATGCCGAACGCGCAGCTTTTCTGGCTGAAAAAGAGCGGATCGAAGCTGAAAAAGTTGCCGCTGCTCAGGCTCTGGCTGAGGAAAAGGCTGCTGAGGATGCAGCTGCTGCCACCGCTGAGAAAGCAGCTGCAGAAGCAGCAGACGCAGCTGCCGGCGAAGGCGAAGAGAAAAAAGACGCATAAGCGCTTTCAGTTCGAAACAAATTCAAGGGGTGGTGCCATTTCTGGCCCACCCTTTTTTGTTGCCAGGGTTCATCGCAGCAACAGGCGCGTCGCCTCGCGAGATAAAATGGTTTTCCCCTCTCTCATCACGATTGCTCTTCCCTGATAGACTCCGGGGGGCGCTGATTTATTTTTGCCGACATATGCGGTGTAGGCGGCTTTGTGATTGTTCAAGGGCTTGGTGGCCGAACGGGCAAGGATGCCTTGTGGCCCCCTGATCGAGAGGCGGATAATGTCTCCCTTTTTTAAATTTATGAATTTGGCGAAATAGATCAGCGGTTTACCTATCGTCGCTGGTTCCCATTCTCCCTTCAGAATCGCCATTCCTTCAACACCGTGTGTCGAATAACCATCCTCCAGGAAATGCTGATCTTGCATGTTAAAGACTTGATTCAGGGCTGCTTCAGTCAACAGCGGTTTGCTGTACGGGCTATCGATACATGGGGTTCCCATTTTTGCCCCGGTCAGTGGGTCGATCAGTTTTCCGTTCTTGCGTGCCGAGAAATGAATATGGGGAAACTGGGTTGCGCCTGACAGCCCGATTCGACCGATTTTCTGCCCCTGCCTGACATGATCACCCTTCTTCACACTCACACTCCCCTTGGCCAGGTGGCAATACTGTACCGTATGTCGGGTCTTGCGGTTGACACTGTGATCAATGAGCACGCCATTGCCGCATTCTCGACCCTTTATCCGTTTGCGGTCTTTCTGTGTTTCCATCAAACGGTCGGGCACGCCATCACGAATGGCGGTAACGATCCCATCAGCCATGGCCAGGACCGGGATGCCCCTTTGCATGGTTGCAAGGTTGTTTACACGGATGTCGGTTCCCTTGTGACCATTGAATGTGGCACGGCCGCAAAAGGGATCGCGAAGCTTTGGGCCAGGATTCATGTCGACGAAGTTTTGAATGAAACAGGTTTTATCACCTGAACAATCGATCGGCAGCGCATATTCTGGCTCTGATGATGCGATGGACGGGGTGGCAAGCAGGATTGTGTGTAACAGTCCGGCAATCATTGCCGCACCACAACGCTTAGCGTCTTGATAATCCATGTGAGCCCCGTTATGCCAAGCCAATCAACCAAACCGGTGCCATTTTTGAGCGCTGCGAGTTAAAATACAGGATACAATTATGGCTAATCGCAAACTTTTTCTTCTTCCAGGCGATGGCATTGGGCCCGAAGCATTTGCAGAAGTCCGCAAAGTCATTGACCACATGAACTCTGCCGAGGATGCAGGCTTTGAACTGGATGAAGGTCTTGTGGGGGGTGCAGCCTATGACGCTCATGGGGAATCCATTTCCGACGCGGATATGGAGAAAGCCATGGCGGCAGATGCCGTATTGTTTGGAGCCGTCGGCGGCCCGAAATGGGATGCGGTTCCCTATGAACAACGCCCGGAAGCCGGTTTGCTGCGTCTGCGCAAGGATATGCAGCTCTATGCCAATCTGCGCCCGGCGATTTGCTATCCGGCACTGGCGGATTCGTCCTCCCTGCGTAAGGAAATCGTGGAAGGTCTCGATATACTCATTTTGCGGGAACTGACCGGTGGAGTTTATTTTGGTGAGCCCAAAACGATCACTGATCTGGGCAATGGCCAGAAACGTGCGATCGATACTCAGGTTTACGACACCTATGAAATTGAACGTATTTCAGCCATGGCCTTTGAATTGGCTCGCACACGCGACAATCGTGTCTGCTCCATGGAGAAGCGCAACGTGATGAAATCAGGCGTACTGTGGAATGAAGTTGTCACCGCCACTCATGAAAATGGCTACGAAGATGTGGAATTGACCCACATGCTGGCCGATGCCGGTGGCATGCAGCTTGTACGTGAACCCAAACAGTTTGATGTGATTGTCACTGATAATTTGTTTGGTGACATGTTGTCGGATGTGGCTGCCATGCTGACGGGGTCGCTCGGCATGTTGCCCTCCGCCTCACTTGGAGCACCGGACCCGCTGACGGGTAAGCGCAAGGCGCTTTACGAGCCTGTTCATGGCTCTGCACCGGATATTGCCGGACAGGGCGTTGCCAATCCGATTGCCATGATCGCATCATTGGCCATGTGCCTGCGCTACTCCTTTGAAATGGTGGCAGAGGCCGACCGCCTGGAAGGGGCAATTGCGAAGGTTCTCGATGACGGTCTGCGCACTGGCGATATCATGAGCGAAGGCATGACCCAGGTGGGAACTGTGGAAATGGGGGCTGCAATTCTCGCCGCTTATCAGGCTTCTGCATAGTAGGACCGTGAGGCATTTTCGCATGTTCGCTATTTGTGGTGGCATGTGGCGTCCACACGTCCTATTTTAAGCCCATGAAAAAGTTCATATCCATGATGGCCTCAGGCCTTGTTCTTATGGCGGGAGCTTCGACCGTGGCTGCTGATACCCTAGAGTCTCTGAAGTGGGAAAAGAGACCAATACTGCTGTTTGCCAAGTCGCGTAGTTTCGCCCAGCTTGGCAAGCAACTGGACCTGTTGCGCGATTACCGTCCGGATTTGCAGGAACGTGACATTGTTGTGCTCAGTACAACTGGCAATCAGGAGACAAGTTCAGCCATTGGATATGTGTCCATTGACCGGGGCACTGCGCGCCTGTTGCGTAGGCGGTTTGCACCTGACATGAAGGGTTTGACCGTCATTTTGATTGGCAAGGATGGTGGCGAGAAAGGTCGTTGGACGAGCGTTGTCGAACCGCAGGAGATTTTTGATCTCATCGATTCAATGCCAATGCGTCAGCAGGAAATCAATAAACCGGTAGAAACCCAATAGGCTCAGTCCAAGAAGACGGTAAATTCCGATAACGGCTCGCGTTCGCTGACCAGTGTGTTTTCCGGTTGAGACAAATCGGCATGTCCAATGGCCATGCCGCATACGACCACTTCACTTTCCGGAATATCCAGCACCGGCTTTATGACCTTGTGGAAGGGCGCAAATGCGGCTTGCGGACATGTGTCCAGCCCCCGCCCACGGGCGGCGGTCATGATATTTTGCAGGAACATACCATAATCGAGCCATGATCCGATTTCCAAACGTTCGTCAATTGTGAATATCAGCCCGACTGGCGCATCAAAGAAAGTGTAATTGCGCCCGTGTTGGACATGCATTTTTTCTTTTTCGCCTTTTTCTATGCCCAGCAGGGAATAGAGTCCCCAGCCAACCGCCCGTCGACGCGACAGGTAAGGCTCAAACAAGGGACTTGGATAGTATTTATACGTCTGTTCAGGCTTGAATGAAGGATTATTATGGGCCCCCAGAACCGCATCCGACAGACGACGTTTGGTCTCGCCCATGGTTACATAGACTTTCCATGGTTGCATGTTTGTACCGGATGGTGCGCGCGCTGATACGCGTAATATCTCCTCGATTTCAGAGCGGGAAACCGGTGTTGGCAAAAAGGCCCGCAGAGAGCGGCGCGACGCAATTGCTGCGTCGACAATTTCGTGATCGGACATGGATACCCCTGACTGGGACTGGGTTGATTGGTTTGGATGCATGATTGCCGATATGAAATAGATCGTCAATTAGAAGCCGATTATGAAAAAAACGTTGATTTTTTCATGAAACTGCAGTTTGTTGGCTTCAGGAGGAGTGGAATGAGCCTTTTTGCAGAAGATGAGACCGGCGACGCCACGGCTGAAGCCTTGGGCAATGATGTGCGCGGTTTGCGCAAGTCACGCGGTTTGACGCTGACCGAATTGGCCCTGAAGGTTGGACGTTCCATTGGTTTTATCAGTCAGGTGGAGCGGGGATTGTCGTCGCCTTCAATCGACGACCTGCGCGCCATCGCCACAGCACTTGAAGTTCCCACAAGCTGGTTCTTTGCCAATGAAAGCCAAAACGAAGCTGAGCTCGGTCTGATCGTGCGCGGACATTCGCGCAGGGTGCTGGGCACCGCTGAAACCGGAATCGTTGAAGAATTGTTGTCCCCGGATCTGGGCGGGTCCTTTGAGATGTTTCGCTCGGTTTTTCAACCGGGCGCCGAGATGAACCAAAACATTTTCCGCCCAACTGAAGAGGCGGGATATGTCGTTTCAGGAAAGCTTCAGTTCTGTATTGATGACCAGTGGTTTGATCTTGAGGCTGGTGATTCCTTTCGCTTTGAGAACAAGCCCTATCGTTGGAAAAATCCGGGCAATTCGCACGCAATTGTGATCTGGGTGGTCAGTCCACCCGTTTATTGAGAGAATCGAAATGTCTGAACAAACGGAGATCCCGAAATCTAAACTGCCATCACATGCACGCCTGGTGATCATTGGCGGCGGAGTGGTGGGTGCATCCTGTCTGTATCATCTGGCCAAGGCGGGATGGACAGATTGTGTTCTGTTGGAAAAGAACGAACTCACGGCGGGTTCCACATGGCACGCTGCGGGAAATATTCCGACCTTTTCTGCCTCTTGGGGCGTGATGAACATGCAGCGCTACTCGACTGAACTCTATCGTGGTCTGGCGCAAGAAGTTGACTATCCGATGAACTATCATGTGACGGGTTCCATACGACTTGCCCACTCGCGCGAGCGCATGCAGGAATTTGAACGGGTCAGGGGTATGGGTCGCTATCAGGGCATGGATATCGAGATGTGTTCGGTGGATGATCTGAAGGCGCGTTATCCGTTCCTGGAAACCCATGATTTGGAGGGCGGCCTTTACGACCCCTATGACGGAGATATCGATCCGGCACAATTGACTCAGGCTCTTGCGAAAGGTGCGCGTGATCTTGGAGCTAAAATCGTCCGGTTCTGCCCCGCCACTGGCGCGTCGTGGGACGGCAAGCACTGGACTATTGACACAGAACAGGGCGCGATTACTTGCGAATACGTGGTCAATGCAGCCGGCTATTATGCCCAACGCGTTGCCGAATGGTTCAGACCATATGGCGGCAGACTGCTTCCCATGATGACCATGAGCCATCAGTATTTGCTGACGGACGAAATCCCGGAGCTTGAGGCCTGGAGCAAGGAACAGGGCGCTAAACTGCCCCTGCTGCGGGATGTGGATTCATCCTACTATTTGCGGCAGGAAAAATTCGGCCTCAATCTTGGTCCCTATGAAAACAATTGTCGCGGCCACTGGATGGCCGCAGATGATCCCATGCCGGAGGATTTTTCATTCCAGCTTTATCCAGATGATCTTGATCGAATCGAATGGCACATTGAAGATGCTATGGCGCGGGTACCGATGCTTGGAACCGTGGGGGTCAACAAGGTTATCAATGGTCCGATCCCTTATACGCCAGACGGTAATCCGCTGATCGGGCCGATGCCGGGTGTTCCAAACGCATTTGAAGCAGCTGTCTTCACATTCGGCATTTGCCAGGCAGGTGGTGCTGGCAAGGTCCTGGCGGAATGGGTGACGCAGGGGTCAACTGAACAGGATATGTGGGCTGTTGATCCGCGCCGGTTTACGGATTTTTGCGATCAGGACTACTGCAATCAAAAAGGCATGGAAGTTTATGGCAATGAATATGCCATGCATTTCCCGCATCACGAATGGCCAGCTGGGCGCGATAAAAAGTTGTCGCCTGTCCATGACCAGATACTGGCAGCAGGCGGAGTGATGGGGGCCTACAATGGTTGGGAACGTGCCAACTGGTTTGCCAGGGATGGAGACGACACATCTCTGGAAGCGACCCATACATGGAGTCGCTCAGGCCCATGGGAACCGCGCATCAAGGAAGAATGTGAAGCGGTTCGCGATCACTGTGGCGTATTGGACCTTCCCGGATTTTCGCGATTCAATCTGTCGGGGAATGGTGCTGCCGACTGGTTGAGGCGGCAGATTACCGGGGGACTGCCAAAAACAGGACGTATGAACCTGGGTTATTTTGCCGATGACAAGGGACGCATTGTGACTGAAATGTCGATCATGCGGCATGAAGAAGAGCATTTCACGCTAATCACCGCTGCGGCTGCCCAGTGGCATGATCAGGAATGGTTGCGTCAACATCTTGATGATGGATTGGAGTTGACTGATCACACTTGCGATTATTCAACCCTGATTGTGACTGGCCCGGAAGCAAGAACCATCCTGTCTTCCCTGTCTGACGGAGATTTCAGTCTGTCCTGGCTTTCAATACAACCTGCTACCGTTGCAGGTGAAGCAGCTGCACTGGCCCGTGTGTCCTTTGCCGGGGAACTGGGTTGGGAAGTTCACGCGACCAATGCCGTCATGCCCAAAATTTACAAAGCCATAGTCGATGCGGGAGCAAAACCTTTTGGCATGTTTGCCCTCAATTCATTGCGTCTGGAAAAAGGATATCGCGCCTGGAAAGGTGATTTGTCGACCGATTATACGGTTTTGCAGGGCGGCATGGAACGATTTGTAAAATGGGACAAGGACGAGTTCAGGGGTAAGCAAGCGCTGCAGAGCGAAAAGCAGAGCGGGCCGACAAAGCGTTTCGTGACACTGTTGGTTGATGCGGGTGACTGTGATGCCCCCTATATGTCGACGATCTGGCAGAATGATCAAGTGGTCGGAGAAGTCACTTCTGGCGGCTATGGTCACCGGATAGACAAGTCTATTGGCCTGGGCATGGTTGAGAGTACGCTGGCGGAGCCAGGTACTGAGCTGGAAGTAGAAATATATGGCGAAAGATATCCTGCAATTGTGCAGGAGGACCAACCATTGTGGGATCCAAAGAACGAAAGAATTCGGGCATGAGCGAAATTGTTTTGCTGGATGGAGGAATGGGGCAGGAGTTGGTCAAGCGCTCATCTCTTCCCTCCGACCCGCTTTGGTCGGCAAAAGTGTTGATGGACGAACCGGAAATCGTTGAGGCGGTGCATCGCGACTACATAAATGCGGGAGCCAAGGTTCTCACACTCAATACATATTCCGCCACACCGGAACGACTTGCCCGTGAAGCAAGTGAAGATCTGTTTGAACCGTTACAAGCCAAAGCTGCGGATATTGCCCGCGCGGCAATCGGTGAGCAGGATATCACCATTGGCGGATGCCTGCCGCCACTATATGGGTCCTATCATCCAGAAAAGACGCCGGATTTTGAAGAGTGCCTTGAAACCTATCGCCGCATAGTCGCCGAGCAGAAAGGGGCCGTGGACGTTTTTATTTGCGAGACCCTGTCTTCGGTGAAGGAAGTAAAGGCGGCTGTGCAGGCAGCGGCTGAAACGGGAATTCCTGTCTGGTGTGCCATGAGTGTAATGGACCGAGATGGCACCAGGCTGCGCTCACAAGAGCCATTGCTGGAAGGAGCGATGGCCGCAAAACAAGCAGGAGCGGCTGCGGTTTTGATCAATTGCTCCTGGCCAGAAGCGGTGACGCAAGGTCTTTCTGATCTCGCGACAACAGGGCTGCCTTACGGGGGGCTTGCCAATGGTTTCACCAGCATAGATGCGCTCAAAGTCGGAGGAACTGTCGATGTGCTGCAGGCACGCACAGACCTTGGCCCCGATGCCTATGCCGACCACGTTCTTGAATGGGTGGACAACGGGGCCAGCATCGTTGGTGGATGTTGTGAAGTAGGGCCTGCCCATATTGCGCGTCTGGCGAAGCGATTGCGCGAAGCCAATCATACAATAGTTGGAACGACGTAATGTCTGTCAGAAAACAAATCCCAAACAAGGCGAGGGCGGTCATCATTGGTGGCGGTGTGGCCGGATGTTCTGTCGCCTATCATCTGGTCAAGCAGGGCTGGAAGAATGTGGTGCTGCTTGAGCGCAAGCAATTGACTTCAGGCACGACATGGCATGCAGCTGGATTGATCGCTCAGTTGCGAGCCAGCAAGAACATGACCCGACTGGCCAAATATTCTCAGGAGCTCTACGGAAAGCTCGAAGAGGAAACCGGTGTTTCCACGGGGTTCCGTCGCTGCGGATCAATCACGGTTGCACTGACAGATGAGCGCAAACAGGAGATCTTCCGTCAGGCGTCGATGGCACGGGCCTTTGGTGTGGATGTGGAAGAAATATCTGCCGCCGAGGTGAAAGAGAAATATCCACATCTCAATGTTGAGGATGTCACCGGCGCAGTTTATCTGCCGCTGGATGGACAGGGAGATCCTGCCAATATCGCTCTGGCCATGGCTAAGGGTGCTCGGCAAAATGGGGCGCTGGTGGCTGAGGGCGTCAAGGTGACAGCTATTGGCACTGAAAATGGCAGGGTCACCGGTGTGTCCTGGGCGCGCGATGGCAGCGACGAAACCGGAACGATTGAGGCCGATTACGTTGTCAATTGTGGTGGCATGTGGGCCCATGAAATTGGGCGAATGGCCGGAGTATCTGTACCACTCCACGCCTGTGAACACTTCTACATTGTGACTGAGGCTATCGCAGGCCTGACCCAATTGCCGGTTTTGCGGGTGCCTGATGAATGTGCCTATTACAAGGAAGATGCAGGAAAGATGTTGCTCGGTGCATTCGAACCTATGTCAAAGCCCTGGGCAATGAAGGGCATTCCTGACGACTTCTGTTTTGATCAATTGCCGGAAGATTTTGATCATTTTGAGCCCATTCTGGAACAGGCTATTGGCCGTATGCCGATGCTCGAAGAAGCTGGAATCCATACATTCTTCAATGGTCCCGAGAGTTTTACCCCCGACGATGCCTATCATCTTGGTGAAGCTCCCAATCTTGCCGGATATTGGGTTTGTGCCGGGTTCAACTCCATTGGCATCCAGTCTTCCGGAGGCGCGGGCATGGCGCTGGCTCATTGGATGGAACATGGTCATCCGCCTTTCGATATTTCTGATGTCGATATCCGCCGTATGCAACCGTTTCAGGGCAACAAGACCTATCTGTTTGAACGTGTGAAGGAGACTTTGGGTCTGCTCTATGCTGACCACTTTCCCTATCGTCAGATGGCAACCGCGCGTGGAGTTCGCCGTTCACCTTTTTATACCCAGCTCAAGGAGCGCGGTGCCGTGTTCGGCGAAGTGGCTGGATGGGAACGGGCTAACTGGTTTGCAGATGAAGGCCAGACACCGGAATACCAATATTCATGGGGTCGTCAGAACTGGTTTGACAATTCCAAACGTGAACACAACGCCGTTCGCAATAACATTGGCATGTATGACATGACCTCCTTCGGCAAAATTCGTGTTGAAGGCCGTGATGCAGAAACCTTTCTCAACTACATCTGCGGAAACGATGTAGCAGTGCCAGTTGGCAAGATCGTTTATACCCAATTCCTCAACAAGCGTGCTGGCGTTGAAGCCGATGTCACCGTCACGCGCCTTTCAGAAACGGCCTATATTGTTGTCACACCAGCTGCCACCGTTCAGCGTGAATTATCCTGGATGCGCCGACATTGTGTTGAATACAATGTCGCCATTGTGGATGTGACCGCTGCGGAAGGTGTTCTTGCCGTGATGGGTCCCAATTCACGTAAGCTGCTGGAACGGGTGTCACCTCATGACTGGTCCAACGAGAACCACCCCTTTGGGCAGGCCAAAGAGATCGAACTTGGTCTTGGCCTCGCCCGCGCCCACCGGGTGACCTATGTGGGTGAGTTGGGATGGGAGCTCTATGTATCATCCGACATGGCGCCTCATGCATTTGAAACTCTGGTGGAAGCCGGAGCAGATCTCGGGCTGAAACTCTGCGGCATGCACATGATGGATTCCCTGCGCATCGAAAAAGCCTATCGCCATTTTGGCCATGACATCACTGAAGAAGACCACGTGGTGGAGGCCGGTCTCGGATTTGCGGTGAAAACGGCCAAGGCGGACTTTATTGGCAAAGATGCGGTTTTGTCCAAACGGGAATCCGGTCTGGAGATGAGGCTGACCCAGTTTCAGCTCCACGACAATGAGGCGATGATTTATCACAATGAACCGATCCTGCGGAATGGTGAGATTGTTTCCTATGTGACATCGGCAAATTACGGACATACGCTGGGTGCGGGAATAGGCATGGGCTATGTGCCCTGCAAAGGTGAGAGTCCTGATGAGATGCTGGCGTCTGATTACGAAATTGAAGTGGCGGGCACGCGGGTCAAAGCCAAGGCCAGCCTGTCGCCTCTTTACGATCCAAAATCTGAAAGGGTGAAAGCGTGATGGACCAGGAAGACAAAGCCACTTTGTTCCGCGAACTCCATGTACCGGGTGATCCGTTCATCATTCCCAACGCTTATGACGTTGGCAGTGCCAAAATGCTGGCCGGGCTGGGTGCCAAGGCTATCGCCACAACCTCAAGCGGGTTTGCCTTTACCCTGGGTCGTCCGGATATGGGTAATGTGATCCGCGACGAAATGCTGGATCATTGCGAGGACATTGCAAGAGCTGTCAAGGTGCCGGTCAGTGCGGATCTGGAAAACGGTTTTGCCCACGACCCTGACGGCGTGGCCGAAACCGTCGAACTGGCAGCTCAGACTGGCCTCGTTGGTTGTACGCTGGAAGATTCCACCATGGAGTCATCACAACCTTCCTATGATTTTGAAATTGCTGTTGCGCGCATAGCGGCAGCAGTGGAAGCGGCCGAGGCCTTGCCAATTGATTTCACCATCTGTGCTCGCGCTGACGGTGTGTTGCTTGGCTCCTATGGTGTGGAGGAGGCCATTCGCAGACTCCAGGCCTTTGAAGAAATCGGGGCCCATTGCGTCTATTGCCCGATGCCGCCGGGCATGGATGACCTGGCTAAAATCTGCGCTTCCGTTTCGACCCCGGTTAACGCTCTCTGCGCTGGTGGTTTTACCAAATATTCCAGGGACGATTTTGCAAAGATTGGTGTGGCGCGCATCTCCATAGGCGGCGCGTTGGCGCGGGTGACACATAGCATTGTTTCTGAAATCGGGACTGCCATGCTCGGATTTGGTGATTTTTCGGGCCTGTCCAATACAATTTCGGCAAGTGAAGTCGACAAGTTGATGAAGGCTGGGGAGGCCTGAAGAAACACGAAAAAAATGGACGTGCTGCGGCATTTCCGGGAGGAAAAAATGAGCGTACCTGAAGAACTGAACCCACCCACACTCCGCCGATCCGCACGATCAGGGGGACGGCAGGCAAGACGGGAACTGCGAGCCGCACCGCTTAGAGAAGATATAAGACCGATCCGGGCCGGCATGAGTGGAAAGACCTACAAGCCGCTTTCCGATCAGGATGTGGAAAAAATCCATTCTGCTGTGCTGGATGTGCTGGAGAATATCGGCCTTTCTCAGGCGACGCCGACTTGTGTGGAGGCTTGCGAACGCGTAGGCGCCATTATGGGTGAGGATCAGCGCCTGCGGTTTCCCCGCCGTGTGGTGATGGATACAATTCAGAATGCCAATCGCAGCTTTACGGTTCACGGACGCGACCCGCAGCATGATTTGCATCCCCAGGCAGACAAGGTTCATTTTGGAACGGCGGGGGCGGCGGTCCACGTGGTCGATGTTGAAAAAAATGAATATCGCGAGAGTTACCTGCGCGACATTTATGATGCCGCGCGCATTGTTGAAGGGCTCGACAATATTCACTTCTTCCAGCGCCCGATGGTGGCCCGCGACATTGAAGATCCCCGAGAACTCGATCTCAACACGCTTTATGCCTGCCTGTCTGGTACAACCAAACATATTGGCACGTCGTTCACCCTTGCTGAATTTGTCCCTGATGCGTTGAAAATGCTCTACAAAGTTGCGGGTGGCGAAGAGAAATTCCGCGAACGTCCCTTCGTATCAAATTCCAACTGTTTTGTTGTGCCACCCTTGCGCTTTGCGCCGGATGCAACAGACGTTCTTGAAGCTTGCGTTAGCGGTGGGATGCCGGTCCTGCTTCTCTCAGCCGGACAGGCAGGAGCGACAGCCCCGGCGGCCATCGCAGGTGCGGTGGTGCAGGCCACTGCTGAAGTTCTTGCTGGACTGGTTTTTGTCAATGCGCTGGTGCCGGGCCACCCTGCCATTTTCGGCACGTGGCCGTTTGTATCCGATCTGCGAACCGGAGCCATGTCCGGTGGATCAGGTGAACAAGCCCTGTTGACGGCGGCCTGCGGGCAGATGGCCAATTATTATGACCTGCCCGGTGGATCGGCAGCGGGCATGTGCGACGCGAAAACACCAGATATTCAGGCTGGATGGGAAAAGGGCATCGCCTATGTTCTAGCCGGGATGGCTGGTACCAATATGGTCTATGAAGCGGCGGGCATGCATGGATCGCTGATGGGTTTTTGCCTGGAGAGCCTGTTTCTCGACAATGATGCTCTTGGTCAGGCCTTGCGTTGCGTGCGCGGCATTGAGGTGAATGACGATACACTAAGCGTCAACACGATGCGCGATGTTTGTGTCGAAGGGCCGGGGCACTATCTGGGGCATGACCAGACATTGGGTCTGATGCAGCGGGAATATCTTTATCCTGATCTGGCCAATCGCTATTCTCCTAAAGAATGGGCGGAACTCGGGAAACCGGATATCGTCAAGTTGGCCGTGGAGCGGAAACGCAAGGTCTTGCAGGAGTTTTTTCCAAACCATATCGATGCTGAAACAGAAGCCTGGCTAAGGTCCAATTTCACGATTTACTTGCCACAGGAAGAAATGAAGCCGAAATGAACGGGCTGGAGCGGCAAATCGGTGGGCGCTGAGGATTAAATCGATCTATCAGCACAATCACGCACTTTCGGTTGGCCCCGTGCCGTCCTATAGTGCCGCCATCAGCTGAAATTCCGACCCCCTGTTATTTATGGCCATTAAAAAAATTCTTGTCGCCAACCGTTCTGAAATTGCAATTCGCGTGTTTCGGGCGGCAAATGAACTTGGACTGAAAACCGTTGCCATTTGGGCAGAAGAAGACAAGCTGGCCTTGCATCGATTCAAGGCAGATGAAGCCTATCGGATCGGCTCCGGTCCTCATCTGGACAAGGCCATGGGCCCGATTGAAAGCTATTTGTCGATTGAAGAAGTTATCCGAGTGGCCAAACTGTCTGGGGCAGATGCCATTCACCCGGGCTACGGACTGCTGTCGGAAAGTCCAGAGTTTGTAGATGCCTGCGCTGAAGCGGGGATTACTTTTATCGGACCAAAGGCTGAAACCATGCGGTCGCTGGGTAACAAGGTAGCCGCGCGCAATCTGGCTGTATCTGCCGGAGTTCCGGTTGTTCCGGCTACCAAGCCGCTGCCCAAGGACATGAAAAAGATCAAGGGGATGGCAGCTGATATCGGCTATCCCATTATGCTGAAGGCCTCTTGGGGCGGTGGTGGACGCGGCATGCGCGTCATCCGTTCAGAGCAAGATCTTGAAAATGAAGCGCTGGAGGCTCGCAGAGAAGCCGCCGCTGCATTCGGCAAGGACGAAATTTATCTGGAAAAACTGGTTGAACACGCACGGCACGTGGAAGTTCAGGTACTCGGTGACGGTCAGGGAACGGCCGTTCACCTCTTCGAACGAGATTGTTCGGTGCAGCGCCGCAACCAGAAAGTGGTCGAGCGGGCACCGGCCCCTTATCTGAGCGATGTAAAGCGCCAGGAATTGTGCGGTTACGCGCTGCAGATCGCCAACAAGACCAACTATCTGGGTGCGGGTACCATAGAATTCCTGATGGATATGGAAACCGAATCTTTCTACTTCATCGAAGTTAACCCAAGGGTCCAGGTCGAGCATACGGTCACTGAAGAAGTCACCGGCATCGATATTATCAAGGCTCAGATTCATCTGGTGGACGGGCATCGCATCGGCACCAAAGGATCCGGTGTTCCAAAACAGGAAGATATCCACCTCAACGGCCATGCCCTGCAGTGTCGGATAACTACGGAAGATCCCGAACAGAACTTCATTCCTGATTATGGGCGCATTACTGCCTATCGGGGTGCAACTGGCTTTGGTATTCGACTGGATGGTGGAACGGCCTATTCCGGAGCGGTGATTACCCGGTTTTACGACCCCCTGCTGGAGAAGGTCACAGCCTGGGCGCCAACACCAGAGGAAACAATCGCCCGCATGGACCGGGCTTTGCGGGAATTCCGAATTCGTGGCGTCGCTACCAACCTGACATTTCTTGAAAATATCATCACGCACAAGAAATTTCGCAATAATACCTACACAACCAAATTTATTGATACGACACCGGAATTGTTTCACGAGGTGAAACGCCGTGACCGCGCCACCCGCCTGCTTAACTATCTCGCTGATGTATCCGTGAACGGGCATCCTGAAACCCGGGATCGTTCGCAACCATTGGCGGCTGCACCGACGCCATCTGCACCATGGTTCGACAATGACATTGTGGCAGGTACCCGTCAGCGTCTTGAGAAAAATGGCCCCGAAGCATTTTCCAAATGGATGCGCCGTCACAAAAAGGTTTTGCTCACCGATACAACCATGCGCGATGGTCACCAGTCGCTCCTCGCAACGCGCATGCGCACCTATGATATTGCGGCCGTGGCCGGGGCTTACGCCAAATCATTGCCGGAGCTTTTGTCGCTTGAATGCTGGGGTGGCGCAACGTTTGATGTTGCCATGCGGTTCCTGACCGAAGACCCTTGGGAACGTCTTGCTGCCATTCGCGAACGTGCGCCAAATATTTTGCTGCAGGCGCTGGTGCGGGGTTCCAATGGTGTCGGATATACGGGCTATCCGGACAATGTAGTGCGCCAGTTTATTCATGAGGCGGCAAACGGCGGTGTTGACTTGTTCCGCGTGTTTGACTGCCTGAACTGGGTAGACAATATGCGTGTCTCTATCGACGCGATTCTGGAAACCGGCAAGCTGTGTGAGGGTGCCATTTGTTATTCCGGCGATCTGCTCGATGAGAGCCGGCCGAAATACAATATGAAATATTATGTTGATCTCGCTCGTGAGCTCGACAAGGCAGGATGCCATATTATTTGCATCAAGGATATGGCCGGTCTGATGAAACCGGCCGCTGCGACGCAATTGTTCAAGACTTTGCGCAAAGAAACCGATTTGCCGATTCATTTCCACACCCACGATACATCGGGAATTTCGGCTGCGACTATTCTGGCGGCAGTTGATGCGGGCGTAGATGCTGTGGATGCAGCAATGGATGCGTTTTCAGGTGGCACTTCCCAGCCTTGCCTTGGGTCAATCGTTGAAGCCCTGAAGGGTAGCCGTCGTGATCCTGGACTGGATGCCGATGCGATCCGCGAGATTTCTCTCTACTGGGAACAGGTGCGGGCTCAATACGCAGCCTTTGAAAGTGATGTGAAGGCTCCGGCTTCGGAAGTCTATCTTCACGAAATGCCAGGTGGTCAGTACACCAATCTGAAGGAACAGGCCCGGTCCCTGGGTCTGGAAACTCAATGGACAAAGGTCGCGCGCACCTATTCTGAGGTCAATCAGATGTTCGGTGATATCGTAAAAGTCACCCCGTCTTCCAAGGTGGTAGGCGATATGGCTCTCATGATGGTCAGTCAGGACCTCACAGTTGCAGATGTTGAAGATCCAAAGAAAGATATTGCCTTCCCGGATTCTGTAGTGTCCCTGATGCGTGGTGATCTGAGTCGTCCGGCAGATGGATTTCCGCCAAAGATTCAGAAGAAAGTCTTGAAGGGGAAGCGTCCGCTCACCAAGCGCGTGGGCGAATTGCTCAAGCCGGCGAATTTGAAGAAGCAGCGCAAGGACGTGGAAAAGGCCATAGGCCGTCCGGTCAATGATCAGGAATTTGCCTCTTACCTGATGTATCCCAAAGTGTTTACAGACTATGCTTTGGCACAGTCAGCATATGGTCCCATGAGTTCGCTGCCGACGCCCAACTATTTCTATGGCATGCAGGCTGGCGATGAGATCAGGGTGGAAATAGAACGCGGCAAGGTTCTGCTTATCCGCTGTCTGGCCTTTGGCGAGATGGATGATCAGGGTATGGTCACGGTCTTCTTTGAACTTAACGGCCAGCCGCGCCGCGCCCGTGTGCCTGATCGTCTGCATGGTGGTGACGCAGCTGTGGCGCGTGCCAAGGCAGAAGAAGGCAACGCCCTGCAGATCGGCGCTCCCATGCCCGGCGTGATTTCCACCATCATGGTTGAAGTTGGACAGGAGGTCGAAACCGGCGATGTGATCTGTTCCATCGAAGCCATGAAGATGGAAACCGCGCTCCATGCTGAAATGGACGGTACGGTTGCAGAAGTTTGCGTCAAGCGTGGCGATCAGATCGATGCCAAAGATCTGCTTGTTCGCCTTGAAGATTGAGTTCTGCAGGGTGTTTGGCAATTTCATGATCTGGGCCGATTCGCTGCGTCGCTGGCTTCTCAGGCACGGCGGGCCTGTCCATGGGTGAGTGGGTGCCCAGCACATGTTTGGTGATTGGTGCCTCAGGGGGTATTGGCGAGGCTTTCGTTGAACTGTTGCTGGACCGCGATGAAGTAGAGACGGTGATTGCCTTTTCCCGTTCAAGCAATTTGAGCCTTGAATCTGATAAACTTGTTTGTGGCCATCTGGATTTCGATGCACCTGCTTCCATAGAAGCCGCAGCTCAAATGGTGAGTCGACATGGGCCGGTTGATCTTGTGATCGTGGCCACAGGCCTGTTGCACGAAGAAAGTGGATTGCAACCCGAAAAAAGCCTGCGCGATCTCGACGCTGCACGATTGGCGCAATCCTATGCCACCAATGCAATAGGACCGATTTTGTTGGCTAAGGCGTTTCTGCCCTTGTTGCGGAGAGATAAGAAATCGGTCTTTGCAGTTCTCTCAGCCCGCGTTGGCTCCATTTCGGATAATCGAATTGGTGGGTGGTACGGCTATCGAGCCGCCAAGGCAGGGCTCAATCAGTTGATACGCACAGCTAGTATTGAACATGCGCGCCGATGGCCGCAAAGCGTGATTATCGGATTGCACCCGGGCACTGTGAATACTCAATTATCCAGGCCGTTCCAAAGGAATGTACCACAGGGAGGTTTGTTTTCGCCGTCGCAAGCGGCCCTGCAGATGATGTCAGTTATCGATGAGGCTTCTTGCGAAGACAGTGGCAAGGTGCTGGCCTATGATGGTTCCCAGGTTCCGGCCTGAATGGGCCAGCGACCCGTCAAAGAGATTTGATCAGGTCTTCCACAAGCGGTAAAATGCCTTTGACCATGACATCAACACCCTGTTCGTTCGGGTGCATGCCATCGGCTAACGTCATGCCGGGAACGGTCATGACACCATCGAGAAAGAACGGATAAAGCGGCAGATCATATTTATCCGCAAGTGACTTATAGATCGGATTGAATGCAGCTGCATAATCTTCGCCCATGTTCGGCGGGGCCAGCATGCCTACAAGCAGGACCTTGATCTTGCGATCTGTCAATTGCTGGATCATTTTTTCAAGATTTTCAGCAGTTGCCTTGGGCGGCAACCCGCGAAGGGCATCATTTGCACCCAGTTCCAGTATGACCGCATTGGCATCATCTGGAACAGACCAGGCCAGCCGCGCCAGCCCGCCGCTCGATGTGTCACCCGATACGCCAGCACCGATGATAACGGCCGGCGTATTCTTGTTATCCAGTGCAAGCTGAAGGCGGTCTGGAAAGGAGGCTCCCGATGGCAGTTGGTAGCCAGCAGCGAGACTGTCTCCGAGAACGACAATACGCGGGGCAGTTTCAGCAAATGCCGGAATTGAAGAACTTGCTGCGAATACTGACAGGGCCAATAGGGCTGGCAGAATAATGAATGTGAATATCTGTCGCACCCTGTATGACAAATAATTAATGCCTTGCACTTTGAATTTCCTCTCAAAAATTCCATATCAAGCGGAACGCTTGTGGCAGACTGCTGCCGGATCACGCTCCCGCCAGTCCAAACCCCTGGCTGACATTATATAGGAATGGTGACTTTTCAATGATAGAGACACCCGAAAACCCGGTTATTTCGCTGGACGATATTCATCTAACACTTGGCGAAGGGGCGTCGCGCGTTCACGTCCTGCGCGGAATTAGTCTTGATGTGGCAGCGGGCAAGAGCGTTGGAATTGTCGGTCCTTCCGGGTCCGGCAAGTCAACATTGCTGATGGTTATGGCTGGACTTGAACGGGTAGACAGCGGGAAAGTGCTACTGGCCGGTGAAGACTTTTCCAAGCTTGATGAAGATGGACTGGCAGCATTTCGCGGACGCAATATCGGTATTGTCTTCCAATCATTCCACTTGATTCCCAATATGACTGCGCTTGAAAATGTTGCTGTTCCATTGGAATTGGCAGGTGACAAGGATGCCTTTGACAAGGCTGCAGCTGAATTGCAGGCAGTCGGGTTGGGCGAAAGACTAACCCACTATCCGGCCCAGATGTCCGGAGGTGAACAACAACGTGTGGCCATGGCCCGCGCTCTTGCGCCTGACCCCAAGATTCTTGTGGCTGATGAACCAACCGGAAATCTGGATGAGGAAACGGGGTCCCAAATCTCGGATCTGCTTTTTGCGAAACAGCGAGAACGCGGAACGACCCTTGTTCTTGTGACGCATGATCCTACACTTGCTGCCCAATGTGATGAAACTCTGCGGGTGCGCACCGGGGAGATTGAGGATGTTGTGTCCAGCCCCGCCACGCCCAAAAAGAAGTCGGCAGCATGAGTGTTTCTGCCGGATATGTGCCAGCTGCTCCCAAGCCAGTTGGACTGGGTTTGGCGCTGCGGTTCGCATTGCGCGAATTGCGCGGTGGGTTAAGTGGGTTTTACGTCTTTCTGGCCTGCATTGCGCTGGGCGTTGCAGCCATTTCCGGTGTTAATTCAGTAGCTCAATCCATCACGTCTGGAATTACACAAGAAGGCAAGACCTTGCTCGGTGGGGATATTGCATTTCGCACAGTCCATCGTTCAGTCACTGATGCCGAACGCGCCTGGATTGAATCCAGAGGTGAGATATCGGAAGCGGCGACCATGCGTGCCATGGCGCGATTGCCCGATGGGTCTGACCAATCACTTATTGAACTCAAGGCAGTTGGTAATACATGGCCTCTGGGTGGTGCACTGGAAACCCAACCTGCCAAGGCATTCGACCGCAAAGGTGTGGTGGTCGATTCCGTCCTGCTGTCCCGCCTTGGGTTGGAAATTGGTGATTCCATCAAAGTTGGTTCGGCAGAATTGCCGATCACAGGAACGATCATTGATGAACCTGATCGGGTGTCGGAAGGTATTGCGTTTGGTCCAAAAGTGATCATGAGTCTGCAGGCTCTCGATCAGACAAAACTGGTGCAGCCCGGATCCCTGATCAACTGGACCACAAGACTCAACCTCGATGATGCCAGCGAAGACAATCTCAAGTCGGTTATCGCCGACGCTAATGAGGCCTTTCCCGACGCTGGTTGGCGCATTCGCTCACGGGGCAATGCGGCACCCGCCCTGACGCGCAATGTGGAGCGTTTTTCCCAGTTTCTGACACTGGTGGGCCTGACCGCCCTGATCGTTGGGGGTGTGGGTGTTGCCAATGCGGTTCGTGCCTTTCTGGATACGAAAAGCCATGTGATTGCGTCGTTCAAAAGCCTTGGTGCGCCAGCGCATTTCGTGTTTGCCGTCTATTTGAGCCAGATCCTGTTTCTTGCACTCATCGGTATTGTTATCGGGCTGGTGGTGGGCGGATTGCTGCCCATTGTGGCCAAGTCGGCGCTGGCCGGTATATTGCCGGTGGGTTCAGCGTCCATATTTTATCCCTCTGCGCTGATTACCGCGATCATCTATGGTTTGCTCACGGCACTGGCCTTTGCCCTGTGGCCCCTGGGACAGGCCCGAGACATCCCGGCCACAGCTCTGTTCAGGAATGCTGCTCGTGATGATGCGCCCTGGCCGCGCGCGGTCTATCAGATTGCGACTGCTGTGGTGGTCATTGCCCTCGCTCTGCTGGCGATTTTTCAGGCTGGAGACAAACGTGTTGCCCTGACCTTTGTCGGAGGCATCGCCGCTTCTTTTGTTTTGCTGCGTGGCGTTGCGGCTCTTATTCAATCGCTTGCACGCAGATTGCCACAGGTGCGTTCGACGCCATTGCGGCTCGCTATAGGCAATATTCATCGCCCCGGTGCACTGACCCCATCGGTTGTCCTTTCGCTGGGTCTGGGACTGGCCTTGTTGGTGGCCCTGGCCATGATCGACGGCAATCTGCGCAATCAGATATCGTCCAATATCCCCAAAAAGGCGCCCGACTTCTTCTTTGTTGATATACAGGCTGCGGAGTTTGAGCCATTCAAGGCATCTCTGGTTGAACTGGCCCCGCAAGGAGAAGTTCAAACCTTACCCATGCTGAGAGGCCGGATTGTCTCCATCAATGATGTTCCAGCTTCCGAGATCAAACCCAAAGAAGGCGGGCGCTGGGTGCTCAGGGGCGATCGTGGCATCACCTATGCAGCGGCTCTCCCCTCCAATGCGACCTTGTCGAAAGGTGAATGGTGGGATGAAAATCATACAGGCGAAAATCTGTTGTCTTTTGCGGCAGAAGAGGCCGATGAAGTGGGAGTCGATATTGGTGATGTGATCACCATCAATGTTCTTGGCCGAAATATCAGCGCCAGAGTGGCCAATTTGCGCAATGTGGAATGGCAGTCCATGTCGATGAATTTTGTCATGGTGTTCTCGCCCAATACATTTGCCGGTGCCCCCCATGCCCACCTTGCCACTTTGCGGGTGAGCGAAGACTCCGGGCTGACCGGAGAAGAGACCGAGGAGCATGCCCAACGCGATGGTGAAATTCTCAAAGCTGTAACCACGCAGTTTCCAACTATCACCACGGTGCGGGTGCGCGATGCCTTGAATGCTGTCAACGATCTCATTGGTCAGTTGGCGACGGCCATTCGAGCAGCTGCCTTACTTGCACTGGCAGCCTCCATTCTGGTGCTGGGCGGCGCACTTGCGGCTGGAAACCGTGCCCGGATACACGATGCGGTTGTACTTAAAACACTGGGTGCGACGCGGAGAACGCTGATTCTTGCCTTTGTTACGGAATATGCCCTTTTGGGGGTCGCAACGGCAATATTTGCCCTGTTGGCCGGTGGATTGGCCTCGTGGTTTGTTATTGACGGGATTATGGGCTTCACGTTTACATTGCTGCCGGAAATCGCCATTTTGACTGTCGTGGCGGCGCTGGTTTTCACCGTCGGGTTCGGTTTGGTGGGCACCTGGCGGGTGTTAGGACAGAAAGCAGCTCCGGTTTTGCGGGAACTTTGAGTTTTAATACTTGATTAACCAGACAATTTCTGTTCGGCATCTGTTTCATATGGTCGCATGATTAGGTCTTGAAACGCAGGCCGAAACTCCTCATATTGGACTCAAAGTCGCAGCAGATGATCTGCTGGCGATGGTTTTTGTCGACCACCGTACAAGTACTGAACTCAAAAGGGATCACTATGGCTGACTACCGAGATCAAATTCAAACCCAAGCCAGCACAGGCACACGTGCCGACATTGATGCTGGGTTGCGCAGCTACATGCTGGGCATTTACAACTATATGGCCACTGCAATCGGCGTGACCGGGGTAGCGGCTTTTGGAATAGCAACATGGGCTTCCAACAACCCGGCTGTTGCAAATGCACTTTATAACAGCCCACTCAAATGGGTGATCATGATTGCTCCACTGGCATTTGTGCTGGTGATTTCGTTTGGCATCAACAAATTGTCCAAATCTGCCGCAACTGGCATTTTTTATGCCTTTGCCGCGGTTATGGGCATTTCCATGTCCTGGATTTTCCTCGTTTACAACATTCCAAGCATTGTCCAGACGTTTTTCGTGACTGCCGCATCTTTCGGCGCTCTTAGCCTTTACGGTTACACTACCAAGCGCAGCCTGTCCGGAATGGGAACGTTCCTGATGATGGGTCTGTTCGGCCTGATCATTGCCTCCATCGTTAATATTTTCCTGCAGTCGGGCGCGCTTGCCTTTGCGGTCAACGTGATTGGTGTGTTGATCTTTGCCGGACTGACAGCATACGACACACAGCGCTTGAAGCACACTTATGATGCTGTCGCTGGCAATGCCGAAGCCATGGCCAAATCATCCATCATGGGTGCGTTGAGCCTCTATCTGAATTTCGTCAACATGTTCATGTTCCTGCTGAGCTTCCTCGGCAACCGCGAATAACGTGATCTGACGAACTCTAACTGGAAGGGCGTCCCAATCGGGACGCCTTTTTTGTTGCCATGAATATTCGTCCTGCACATCCCGAAGACCTAGTAGATATCACCGCGATTTACGGTCGTTCGGTCGAAGAGGAATTTGCCTCGTTTGAGCTGTACCCGCCCACCGTGGAAGACATGACTTCGCGCTACCACGCGATAGTGGAAGGCGGCTATCCCTACCTCGTGGCAATAGTCGATGGGAAAGTTGCCGGATATTGTTACGCCAGCGCCTACAGGCCAAGGCCGGCCTATGCATCGACCGTTGAAAACACTGTCTATGTAAACCCCGACTATTGGCGGCGAGGCGTTGCCACGGGCCTGCTGACTGAATTGATATCGGCCTGCCGGGCCAGCGGATTTCGCCAGATGATCGCTATTGCATCCTGCAGGCCGGATGCAGAACCACACCAGATATCTTCTGTCCGGTTCCATGTCAGCCTTGGATTCGAACTCAAGGGTCGCCTGCATCGGGTCGGCAATAAGCATGATCTGTGGCTGGACGTTATATTGATGCAATTGTCACTTGAGTGATTGTATGTCATTGCCTTGGGTTGGGGCCGACGATTGTTGATGACCGACAATCTGAGCGGAAAGGCTGAACCATGAATGACAAGACAACGGAAACGCCCGGTGTGACCAAAAAAGGCATTTGGGGCTGGATGTTGTTTGACTGGGCGTCACAACCCTTCCACACGCTGATTTTGACCTTCATTTTTGCACCATATTTTGCCTCACACGTAGCCAGCGATTCAGTAACCGGGCAGGCACAATGGGGATATGCTGCAGCCATCGCCGGTATTTCCATAGCCATAATGTCGCCTGTGCTTGGGGCCATTGCTGATGCAACCGGTCCGCGAAAGCCATGGATTTTCCTATTTTCGATTTTGGCAATTACAGGTTCGTTTGCACTGTGGTGGGCCTATCCCAATACGATGGAAGGCACTTCGGTGATCCTGGTGCTTGGCGCATTTGCGATTACGATGCTGGGCTTTGAATTTGCTGCAGTGTTCAACAACGCCATGATGCCCGATTTGGTTCCGCGCGAAAAACTTGGGCGTCTTTCCGGCAATGCCTGGGCGCTTGGCTATGTGGCAGGTCTACTGACACTGATAATAGTATTGCTGACCATGGCCAGCAATGACCAAGGTGTCACCCTTTTGGGTGAGGCGCCATGGTTTGGAATTGACCCCGCCGCCAAGGAAGGAGAGCGTGCAACAGGGCCTTTGACCGCTATCTGGTTCCTGATATTTGTCATACCGCTGTTTTTGTTTACGCCCGATGTCAAGCGAGGCCCAAACGTCTCTGGAGCGGTTTCACGGGGATTGCGCGAACTTGGTGCCACGATACGGCGTTTGCCTCAAAACACATCCCTGTTCGCCTATCTTGGATCCTCAATGATTTATCGCGATGGGCTCAACGGTTTGTACACATTTGGTGGCATCTATGCGGTTGGCGTCCTGCAATGGTCCATTGTTCAAGTGGGAATATTCGGAATCCTGGCCAATCTAACCGGAGTGGCAGGTGCCTATTTTGGAGGGCGTCTGGATTCCCTGTTTGGGCCCAAGTTTGTTGTCTCTGCGAGCGTCATCGTTCTTTTGATCGCCAGCCTGGTGGTAACGTCCACAGGACCTGATCAGGTCTTTTTCATGACCGTTGCTTCAGGGTCTTCTCTTCCCGACATCGTCTTTTATGTCTGCGGTGGCCTGATTGGTGCGGCGGGTGGCGCCTTGCAGGCCGCTTCGCGCACATTGATGGTTGATCAGGCGGAACCTGGCCGGATGACGGAAGCCTTCGGCCTCTACGCACTTTCGGGCCGGGCTACCTCGTTTCTCGCTCCGTTCCTGATTGCGGTGTTCACAGATTTCAGCGGCAGCCAGAGGATTGGCGTCGTTCCCATTGTATTGTTATTTTTGGTGTCCTTGATGCTTTTGCCAATGGTGCAGCAGCGTCATTCCGGAGCAGACTAGGTCCTAGTGACGAAAATGACGCATGCCTGTGAAG
>JBPCWM010000252.1:0-13656 GCA_051009515.1 Rhizobiaceae bacterium
GGATCACAAGGTGTGCATGGAATGCGTGATGCCATTGCCGGTACCTGTTTGAATGTCTCTGCGGAAAAATTGCGCGTGATTACGCCTGATGTCGGAGGTGGGTTTGGCACCAAGGCCTTTGCCTATCGCGAATATCCATTGGCGTTGATTGCAGCAAAACGGCTTGGCAAACCGGTCCGATGGCTCGGTGATCGCAGTGAACATTTCCTGACCGACGCCCACGGCCGCGACAATGTGGTGACCATGCGCATGGCCATGGATGATAAAGGCAAATTTCTGGGCATGGATGTCGACCTTCTTGCTGCCATGGGGTCTTACCTGCATTGCTTCGGCCCATTCATTCCAACGCTTGGGACGACCATTGCAACCGGGATATATGACATCAAGGCATGCCGTTTTGGCATTAAGGGTGTTTATTCGCACACGACCCCAACAGATGCTTATCGCGGGGCCGGGCGTCCAGAAGCCATTTACGCACTGGAACGGCTGGTGGATCAGTGTGCACGTGATCTGAACATGACGCCCGATGAGATCCGGCGCGTCAACGCAATTGCAGGGGATCAACTCCCATACACAACAGCATTTGGCCGTACATATGATACCGGTGAGTTCACGGGGCATATGGATAAATGTATGGACGTGGCGCAGTGGAACAGTTTTGAAAGTCGTGCTGCTGCCTCCAAAGCCAATGGCAAGATCCGCGGCATTGGTATGTCGACTTATATTGAAGCCTGTGCGTTTGCGGGGTCTGAACCTGCCAAACTGGAATTGAATCAGGATGGGACAGTCACATTGCTTATTGGCACCCAGTCCAACGGGCAGGGGCACAAGACTGCCTATGCGCAATTTGCTGCTGAAGTGCTCAATGTGGGCATTGATGCCGTGGATGTGCGTCAGGGAGATACAGATGAACTTGACAGTGGCGGTGGTACCGGCGGGTCCCGCTCTATTCCGCTGGGTGGCGTGTCGGTCAAGCGTGGCAGTGAAGCTCTTGCTGAAATGATCAAGGAAGTTGCGGCAGATAAACTGGAAGCAGCGGCCGGTGATCTGGAGATGATCAATGGAGAAGTGCGTATCGTTGGCACCGACCGGTCGATCACATTTGCAGATGTCGCCGCACACAGCCCGGAGGCGCTCAAGGCAACCGGGGACTTCGTCCAGGACGAGGCGACCTATCCAAATGGTACTCACATTTGCGAAATTGAAATTGACCCGGCAACCGGTGTGACCGAAGTGGTTTCTTACACCATGGTGGATGATTTCGGGGCGACTGTTAATCCGCTTCTGCTCGCCGGTCAGGTTCATGGCGGCGTGGTGCAGGCCATCGGTCAATGTATAATGGAACAGACGATCTACGACGATGATGGCCAGTTAATGACTGCGAGTTTCATGGATTACCGCATGCCGCGTGCAGCTGATTTCCCCGATTTGCGCTTTGAAACTCGCAACGTGCCGTCCACCACCAATGCCCTTGGGATCAAGGGTGCGGGTGAAGCCGGAACCATTGGCGGTTGCCCCGCAGTAATGAATGCGGTGGTCAACGCTTTGTATCGCGAATACGCAATTGAGCACATTGATATGCCAGTTACGCCACTCATCATGTGGGAAACGATACAAGGGGCGGCAACGAAGGCGGCTTAATACCAAAACTGGTCGATTTGGCTGGGGGAGCAGTGCAGATCTGCACAAGTTTGGACTTGCCCAAAGCGTTGTCAGTGCTTAAACCAGTTTCATTCTCATAGAGGTGCCCAGTCGGGGCTGAGAGATGGTGACATCAACTCTTTGAACCTGATCCGGATTGTGCCGGCGGAGGGAATGGGATGGTATCAGACCGACCCAAAATCGATGGATACGCGATTGCAGACTGTGTGGCCCGGTTCCGTGCGGTCCGTCCGCATGTTCATTGCATAACCAACTCGGTTGCACAGCATTTTACGGCCAATGTCCTGCTGGCAGCGGGCGCCACCCCGTCGATGACGATTGCACCGGAAGAAGTGTCGGATTTCGTGCATATGGCCGACGCATTGCTGATCAATCTTGGAACGATGGACGACACCCGGTCACTTGCTGTGAATCGAGCTGTGCAGGCGGCGCAGAAAGGTAAAAAAGTATGGGCGCTCGACCCGGTTTTTGTTCAGGCCTCCCCCGTTCGCTTGGAACTCGCGCAAGAATTGCTGGGCAAAGCTCCTGACCTGCTGCGTTGCAACCGGGGTGAGTATGAGGCCCTTTTTCATCGCAAGCTGGACGCGACAGGCGAACTGCACCCACCTTGCGGAACCACAATCGCACTGACAGGAAAAACCGACCTTATTGGCAATGGATCAGGGCGTGTTGCGCTCCATAATGGCAGCGCGCTTATGGATCGTGTCACCACAATGGGCTGTGCACTTACGGGGCTGGCTATTGGATTTATGGCGGTGGAAGATGAAGAAATTTTGGCCGTAACTTCCGCCATGGCTCTTTATGGTTTGGCCGGTGAGCAGGCAGAGCTTCGCAGCGATGGCCCTGGCACATTTGTACCGTACTTTCTTGATGCGCTTTGTAACCTGTCTGGTGACCAATTGATTGAGGAGGTCCGCCTGTCATGAACCCCTGCGATATCTCGCTATATGCCATACTTGACCCGCACAGAACGCAGGGCAGACCTTTGACGGATATGGCAAAGGCTGCAGCAGATGGTGGAATAACCCTGCTGCAATACAGGGACAAAGAGGCGGGCACCCGAACCATGGTCAAAAATGCAGAGCGCATTAAACGTGCGCTGGACCCTTATTCGATTCCGCTTTTGGTCAATGACAGGGTAGATGTGGCGCTGGCGGTCGAGGCAGACGGGGTGCATGTCGGGCAATCGGATATGAAACCGGTCGACACCCGCAGGCTCCTGGGGCCTAATGCGATAATCGGGTTGACCATAAAAACCGTCGAACACGCGCAACAGGCACCGCTGGACCTGATCGACTATGCCTGCATTGGCGGCGTTTATTCGACCCTGTCGAAAGTCAATCCAGGCAATATCGGGCTCGAGGGATGGGCATCTATTTCATCGGTGTTTCGCCAAAAATGCCCAACAATGCCTGTTGGCGCGATCGCTGGAATTGACGCCAGTAATCTGCAGGCCGTTCTGGAAAATGGGGCGGATGGAGCTGCGATCATTTCAGCTATCTTCATGGCAGATGATGTCGAAGCCGCCACCCGTGAATTGAAAAACATAGTGGGGGTAAATCTGTCATGACGGCTATTGCGCTGACCATCGCGGGATCTGATTCTGGAGGAGGGGCCGGTATTCAGGCTGATCTGAAAACCTTCTCAGCCTGCGGTGTCTATGGTGCAAGCGTGATCACTGCTCTGACTGCCCAAAACACGTTGGGTGTTACCGGGATACATGATGTGGCCGCCGATTTCGTCACCAGCCAGATGGATGCCGTTTTCGTGGATCTTGACGTTGATGCAGTGAAGATTGGCATGTTGTCACAACCGGCTATTATCGAGGCCGTCGCTGCTGGCCTTGTCAAACACAAGGCACAGTCAATCGTGCTTGACCCGGTGATGGTGGCCGAATCCGGTGATCCCCTGCTGGCCCAAGAGGCAGAAAGTTCCCTCGTCAACCATCTGTTTCCTCTGGCAGACATTATCACCCCAAACCTGCATGAAGCGGCCCGTTTGCTCGATGCGGACATGGCGCAATCCCACGACGATATGGCAGCGCAAGCCCAAGCTCTCAAGGAGCTGGGCGCACGAGCCGTGTTGCTGAAAGGTGGACATTCCGAAGCCAGAACAGCTGACGACTGTTTTGTTGACCAAAGCGGATCAGTGGTTTGGTTCTCAGCCCCCTTTGTTAAAACCCGCAACACCCACGGAACCGGTTGTTCCCTGTCTTCGGCCATTGCCTCAGGTCTCGCCTTGGGTGCCGATCTTGAGCCAGCCATTGACGGGGCAAAGAGATGGTTGTCTCGCGCGATTGCTACGGCAGATAGACTGGATATTGGTTCGGGCGCAGGTCCGGTCCATCACTTTCACGAATTTTGGAAAAATTGACATGAAACAGTCAGATACAAAAACTGCATTCAATCGCCGCAAAGCCCTGGGCTTCTTGGCTGCTGCCCCTGCCGGGGCGCTGGCAACACCGGCGCTGGCTCAATCACGAATAGAGTGGCGCATGGTCACTTCATGGCCGAAAAACTTGCCGGGACCGGGCATCACAGCCCAACGACTTGCAGACTCGATCACAGAAATGAGCAGTGGCCGTCTCACTGTGAAGCTCTTTGCAGCTGGTGAACTTGTGCCTGCACTGGAAGTATTCTCAGCCGTGTCCGGTGGTGTTGCACACATGGGGCACACCGCCTCACTGTTCTGGGGTGGAAAAATTCCGGCTGCCCCGTTGTTTACAGCGGGCCCATTCGGCCTGACCCCGATTGAACACATCACCTGGATCAATCAGGGCGGAGGGCAGGCAGTCTGGGACCGACTGTATGAACCATTCGGAATTAAACCTCTCATGGCTGGAAATACTGGCTTCCAGATGGGCGGATGGTACAAGAGTGAGCTCAAATCAGTTGCGGATCTGGGTGGCCTGAAAATCCGCATGCCTGGTCTGGGAGGTGAAGTCATGCGTCTGCTGGGTGCTTCACCTGTCACAATTGCACCGGGAGAAATTCTCTCCGCCCTGCAATCCGGTGTTATTGATGCTACGGAATTTTTGGGTCCGTCCAGTGATTTTGCCATGGGCTTCTACAAAGCTGCTAAATTCTATTACGCACCGGGATTTCATGAGCCGAACGGCACGGGAGAAGCGCTGATTTCAAAATCGGCCCTTGCTGATTTGCCTGCGGACCTGAAGGCCATAGTTTCGAGCGCCTGTGCGGCTGAGAATATTCGGTCGCTGGGTGAATCCGAGTGGATGAATGCTGCTCGCTTAAAGGTGCTGATCGAAGAGAAGGGGGTTCAACTGCGCGATTATCCTGCTGATATCATCAAAGCCGCAAAACTGGCCACGATTGAAGCCCTCGACACGCTTGCCGCGCGCGATGAACTGACTGCAGGGGCGGTCGCCAGCTTTCGTGCCGCTTCGGCCCACCTTGAAAACTGGTCTTCTCAGTCAGTGCAGAAGTTCCTTGCGGCAAGGGCTTGATGCTATCCAGACCTGAGGCGGTCAGCCTGCCATTCATACTCTTCGGTTTGTATCTTTCAGACCTTTGGGGGATGTTTAGCTCTAGTCCAGTTCAACCTTGACTGGCGGGGGCATTGGTGGGAGCTCTTCTTCCTCCTCCAGCAGATAGGCTTCCGGGTCCGAGCGCGGGTCCAGCGCATAGGATTCGGGGGTGTTGGTTCGCGCCAGCCCGATTGTGCGGAAGTCGGAACGTTCATCCTCTGTGGCGCGGTCACGGCGGAACGTTCTGTAAAGCGCATAACCGGCAAACGCCGTGTGTGCGATTGTGGTGGTTGTGAACACGCCAGAGGGGCCAACCATGTCCATAAGCTGGGCGGTGAATAACGGCCCGACGGCGGTGCCAAATCCATAGACTAACAACAGGCCACTGGAGACTTTCACGAAATCTGACGAATCTGCGTAGTCATTGGCATGGGCCACAGCCAGTGAATAAATTGAGTAGATCACGCCGCCATAGAGCACCACGGCCAGAAAAAACAACGTATTGAAATTGTTGGATTGAGACAGGCCTGTCATCATGGAGCCGGCGGCGACACCGATTATGCCCGCAATGACCATCACGTAGCGCCGGTCAATCATATCCGACAACTTGCCGAGCGGGTATTGAAACAAAACGCTTCCAAACAATGCTGCACCAAGCAGAGTTGCGATCAAAGCGCTGGACATGCCGCTTTGCTGGCCGAAAACCGGGCCAAAGTTTGTCCAGGCGGATGATATGACCCCAGAGAGAAATGCTCCCACCGCAGCGGCGGGTGAATTGCGAAACAGGCCCGGAATGTCCAGGTTGACACTGGTCAGCGGGGCAGGGGACTGGGCTTTGGATACCGCGGTTGGAACAACAGCCAGGGCGTAGAGAATGGCACCAACCATAAACAGGGTGTCGCGTGTCGGTTCGGCCACCACAAGCAGATACTGGCCGGCCGCCATGGCGACCATGGTGGTGATGGCATAGATGGAAAACAGGCTGCCACGCTGCTCATTGCTGACCCGTTCATTGAGCCAGCTTTCCGCCACCATGTAACAACCGGAAAAGCAAAACCCCGCCATGGCCCGCAGGGCGATCCAGGCATTTGCGTCAACAAACAAGGCGTTCATCAGAACCGAAACCGACAACAGCGCGGTCAGCGTACTGAACGTGCGAACATGACCGGCGCGCCGCACCAGGTGCGGCACCAGAATGCATCCGATTGTAAAACCCACTGCCCAGCCGGTGCCGATCCAACCCAGTTGAAACGAAGTAAACCCTTCAATCTGGCCGCGCACCGGGATCAGGATACCCTGCAAGCCGCCGCCCAGCATCAGGAAAATCATCCCGCCCAAAAGGGCAAATAATGCAGCCAGTTGACGCAGCATGATTCTCGTCTCCACAAAAGCCCGATCCACCCGGGACATAAACTCTGGCCTGCAGCATTGCGCACACAGCTGCAACTTGTAATCGATCAATAGAACCGATCAACAGGGCCGCCTATGGCCGCAGGCGACTCCAAATGTCCAATATGTCTTGTCGCAAGATTGCTTTCTGGCTTGTGTGTTTTTTCGATCTTGCGCTTATCCAGCCAGTTTTTCACGGATCTTCAGTAGGTCTTTCCATGCAAGTTGTTTGTGCGCCGGGGTGCGTAAGAGATAAGCGGGGTGCAGAAATGGCATTGTCGGCACAGGCCGACCGGCAACTTCCAGTTCCTGCCACTTGCCCCGCAGGTTCATAATGCCCGTTGTCGTGTTCAACAGGGTTTTGGAAGCCGATCCGCCAACCAGTACCAGAAGTTCTGGAGCAGCCAACTCAATATGACGTTCAATGAAGGGGCGGCAAATATCCGATTCAGCTGGCGTGGGCGTGCGGTTTCCCGGAGGCCGCCAGGGCAGCACATTGGAAATGTAAACTTTGGTGCGGTCCAGTCCGATGGACGCCAGCATTTTGTCCAATAGCTGACCTGATCGGCCTACAAAGGGCAGGCCCTGTTCATCCTCATCTCGCCCTGGCGCTTCACCCACCAACATGATGGGTGCATCGGGGTTCCCGTCAGCAAATACTGTCGACCGTGCTGCGAATTTCAAATTACACCCGTCAAACGCTTCCATGACAGAGCGGAGTTCATCAAGAGTCGTAGCCCCTTGTGCCAGATCAATCGCGCGGAACACCGCACTCGCATCAGGCACAACCCGCTCTTGCAAGACATGCTTCGCCGGAGGCATCGGCGGCGATTGCGGCGATGGTGGTGTTGTCTTTGATGACAGCGAGTGCGGCGTGTGCGGCGAGGTTGGAGTGTGTTGCGAAAGGGAGCGCCGGGGAGATGAGGATTGTCCTCCGGCCCGACTTGTGGCCGGTGCATTTTGTTCGCGGAACTGGGTTTTTGATTGCTCAAACCGATTAACTGGTTCGTCCATCAAGGCAATATCTACCCCGGCATCAAGATACCAGCTCATCAAGTCTTTCGCGCTGTAGGGTGTCGGGGTCATGGGGCGTGGATTTGCAGATCGATATTGCTTGGACACTAGCCGTTTGTTGCAGCAGCGTCACCCGGTGCAGCAAAGCTTGTGCATAACCGTGTCATTCGGTGCCCAACACTTCCGGTAGTTTGACAAGGCTGAGAACCGGCAAATGATCGGAACCACCGTCGGGCAAGGTGCTACGCGCATCAATCATCAGGTCTGGCGAAACCATAATGTGATCAATGGGCAGGAGTGGCCCAATGGTCTTTTTCACAAATGAAAACTTTGTTGTCCAGGTCAGCAGCATTTTTTCTGGCAACCTGGATCGCGAATAACGAGCTACTTTTTGAACGATGGCACTCCAGGGCGCGGAATTGAAGTCACCCGCCAGTATAAGGGGGTGTTCAAGGCCTTCAAACTCAGGGCGCAGTTCTTTCACTTGCCGAGGCTGTGAAAAGGGCCAGGGCCACCGGGAATGAAAGCTTGCAATATTGAGCTCACGGCCATTCACAACAATCCCGGCGCGGGCAAACCCCAAATATTTGAAGCAATTGTTGTTCCCGGCAGAACTGAAGGGAAAACGCGACAGGATGGCTACACTTGCTACATAGGGCGTATAACAACTGACCTGATTGGGAAGTTCGCCAGCGAGGCTCCGCAAGACTATGTCATTTCCCGTTGTGACCTCCTGCAGAATTACGATATCAGGTTGCGCGTCAGCAATAACCTGCCCCGCTCGTTCTGGCTGATTATTATTGTAGCGCATGTTCATCTGCACAACGCGCAGGGTATCAGTCCCGGTCTGCTGGCGATCCATCACCCCTGACTGATCTGCAAGCCCAAGATAGGGCTGGGTCAAAACCAAACTTGTGCCAATTACCAAAACTCCACTGGCAACCCAGGTCCATGCTCTGGCATAAACAAGAGCCAGGCAGATCACCAAAAGGGCCGCGCAAAAATAGGGGCGAAAATGTGTAGGCGAATCAAATGCCGGGTGCAGCTCTTGCAGCCAACTGGCCACCAACGCTCCTGCAAGCCCAAGAAATGCCAGTTTGAACAGCCTGATCACAACTGCCTTGGTCACTGAAACGCGGTCTCGAAAAAGCTGCGCAGTTTTCTGGAATGCAGTCTTTCTGACGGCATTTCACGCAAGCTTTCCAGTGCCCGAATGCCAATCTCGAGATGCTGCCGCACCTGCGTATTGTAAAATTCAGTTGCCATGCCTGGCAGTTTGAGTTCCCCATGCAGAGGTTTGTCAGAAACGCAAAGCAGCGTGCCATAGGGAACGCGAAACCGGAATCCATTGGCTGCAATAGTGGCTGATTCCATGTCCAGACCAATGGCCCGGCTCTGGGAGAGGCGTTGAACCGGCCCGGTCTGGTCCCGCAATTCCCAATTGCGGTTGTCAATTGTCGCCACTGTGCCCGTGCGCATCACCTGTTTGAGATCATACCCGGAATAGCCCGTCACTTCTGCAACGGCCTGCTCAAGAGCGACCTGCACTTCGGCCAGTGGCGGCACAGGAATCCAGATCGGCAAATCATCATCCAGTACATGATCCTCGCGGACATAGGCATGGGCCAGGACATAGTCGCCAAGCCGTTGGCTGTTGCGCAATCCGGCACAATGGCCAAGCATCAGCCATGTATGGGGTCGAAGCACTGCGATATGGTCGGTGATTGTTTTGGCGTTTGACGGGCCAATGCCGATATTGACCATGGTAATGCCGCATTGCCCGGCGCGTTTGAGGTGATAGGTGGGCATTTGTGGTAGCCGAGAAAGACTGACACCTTCCACGACACCTTCCCGTGTAGTAATGGTATTGCCGGGTTCTACAAATGCATCATATCCGCTCTCGACGTCCTCCAGCGATTTCTTGGAAAACGTAATGAATTCATCGATATAAAACTGATAATTTGTGAACAGAACGTAGTTCTGGAAATGTTCAGGCGATGTTGCGGTGTAGTGGGCCAGACGATGCAGAGAATAGTCCATGCGCTGGGCCGTGAAGGGTGCCAGGGGTGTTTCATCGTCTGCCCGAAGGTCAAACCGGCCATTGACGATCCTGTCATCGGTGGACGCCAGGTCCGGCACATCAAAAATATCGCGCAAGGGGCGGTCTATCTTATCCTCTATGGACCCTTCAACATGCGCCCCCTCTTCAAAGGCAAAGTGGAGTGGGATCGGGGTTTTGGAATAGGCAATTGTGATTGGAACCCCATGATTTTCGATAACCAATGCGATTTGGGTTTCCAGATAGTCCCTGTAGAGTTCCGGGCGTGTTACAGTGGCGGCATAACTGCCTGGTCCTGCAACGTAGCCAAAGGCGAGGCGTGAATCGACGCGTGTATGGCTGGTTGTGACCAGTCGAATTTCTGGATAATAGGCGCGATAACGAACTCTGACCGGTTCTCCATTCAGGGCATTCCTAAAATGGTTGCGCAGAAAGTCTGTGGCTTGTTCATAAAGCGAAATCAGCGCTTCGACTGCCTCGCGAGCATCAATAAAGGACTGTGGTTCTGGCGAGGGCGGGCTTTCGATCTTGAGATCGTCAACCACGTGTAAAATAGGATTTGTTTTCATGGCCACATATACCCTAAAAACGGCATCTGAAAACACTCCCGTCCGACATTGTTTTTTCCGTGGCCCAGAATAGACCCATTCAAACTATGTAGTGGCTGATCAAGTGCCAGCGCATGTTTACGCGCACTTTAGGAATGCATTGTTGTGTTTGTGTGAATCCGCCAACAGTAATGTAGGTTCGCCCGGCCAATGCACACTTTGGTTCAGTGTGAACGGTATGAATATGTTGGCCAAGACCCTAAATGATTCGGCTTGAAAAATAGAAAGTGGCGCAAAGACTGGTGTTCACAGGACAGGCCTGCAGTGCGTCACGGTGCTTCCAGCCATTCAGTCGTACTTGAATGGCAAAGCCTTCAACACGAGGTTGTGTGGCTTCGATGATCTGCGACAGCATTACGCCCATCAGGGCGATAGACAAGGTGACAAGGGCAAAACGACGATACAACATGGTGGACATCCCTGATTGATGATGCCCCACCATGCCGCAGACCTAATGAACCAAAGCTGATTGGCGTGTTCATCTGCCATTCAGGTTTGAACCGTTGAGTTCGATACGGACTCGCGGCCAATGTGTTCTAGAGCTTGCGCCAGTTTTGCGTTTTGCAGAATATTTTCAACGCACAGCCGCGCAGTTTCATGTTTGAACCGCTGACCTTGGCGCTTCCGGAATATTCCTTGGAATCCGAAGGGTCGACAATCGTGCCACTATAGGAACCGTTTTTGCCGGTCATGCGGCCAATGCGTTTGCCCGCATATTGGCCGGTTTTCACAGTGATACAAAATGCATTGCCGCATTTCGCAATACCGGCGGTTTCGCCAGATTGTGTTTTCCAATTGCCGACAATGGAATTATCGGCGAATGCAGAGGTGCTCGTCATTAGTGACAAGGCAAGGAGCGCAACGCCGACTTTGCCTAAGTTGTTTTTGCCCATGAATTTTTTCCCAAACCGACAAACAACACAAAGCTTGTTGCTTGTCCAAGACTTACGTTTACGTAAATTACTGTTTGGTCGCACTGAATTCAAGCGATAATTCGCTGGTGCTCGGGCCGCAATATGACCATTGCGGGATTAACCGATTCATGGCTTCCCCAATCAGCTTGATGGGGTAACGTTTGCGGTCTGGCTGAGTGTCACGGGGGCCAGCTGGCCGTCAACGGCGTTGGTGGATGGTGCGATGAAAGCCAGTCCGGCACCGACGGCTGCGGCAACAAAGAGTGTGGTGAGTTTCATTATTCTTCCTTCCAGTTTGGCCTCCCATTTGTTTGGGAGTTCCCTGCAAGGCATAAAATAGCTCACATGAATGCTGCATGAATGTGCGATTCTGCACGCTGTGAATATCACCTTTCGGATACGGAGCAGGCCGGGCGATAATCGTCAGTGCCCGCGCTTATTCGCCTTGAAGCCACCTCGTTGGCCAGGTTTGCCGGAAGAACTGCGCGGAAGGGGCCGTTGTGAAGGTGTGGAATTGCGCCCAACGGGAATGCCAGAGGGCGTGCCCCCCATATCGTCAAGGCCAGGTTTTGCAAAATATCCCTCGCCGGACACATCCTTGGGTTTACCCGTGGCTCTGCCGCCTGCTTTCTTGCGTTTTGCCTCCACTGCGCGGCTATTGCGAGTGTTTTCAATCCCTGCATTGCGGGCCATAGGGTCATCGGCAACCAGCAGTTCGGTTTCTTGCAACCGCTTGATTTCGTCGCGCCGTGACGCCGCCTTTTCAAAGTCGAGATCGGCTGCGGCGTCGCGCATGTCCTTTTCAAGGGCTTCCAGATGGGTCTTGAGATTGTTGCCTATCAAGGCGCCCTCTTCGGCCAGTCCGGCATCAACGCGCACATGGTCGCCTTCATAAACGCTGCCCAATATGTCTTCGATATCGCGCTTAATAGATTGCGGAGTGATATTGTGGGCTGCGTTATAGGCCTGTTGTTTTTCACGGCGGCGGTCTGTTTCCGCCATGGCTCGTTCCATGGACCCTGTAATCTGGTCTGCATAGAGAACAACCCGGCCGTCGACATTTCGTGCTGCGCGCCCGATGGTTTGCACCAGACTGGTTTCAGACCGTAAAAAGCCTTCCTTGTCAGCGTCCAGTATGGCGACCAATCCGCATTCTGGAATATCAAGCCCCTCGCGCAACAGATTGATGCCAATCAACACATCGAATGCGCCCAGTCGCAGGTCGCGAATGATTTCGATGCGCTCAAGCGTGTCGATGTCGCTATGCATATAGCGCACCCGCACGCCGTTTTCGTGCATATATTCGGTCAGGTCTTCCGCCATGCGTTTGGTCAGCACGGTGACCAGTGTGCGATAGCCTTTTGCACTGACCTGTTTGATTTCGTCCACGACGTCGTCAACCTGGCTTTTGGCGGGACGAATTTCCACGGGCGGGTCAATCAGGCCGGTCGGGCGAATGACCTGCTCGGCAAATACACCCCCCGCCTGTTCCATTTCCCAACCGCCCGGTGTGGCAGACACGCAAACTGTCTGCGGGCGCATGGCGTCCCATTCTTCAAAGCGCAATGGGCGGTTGTCCATGCAGGAGGGCAGGCGGAAACCGTATTCGGCCAAGGTGGCCTTGCGCCGGAAGTCACCGCGATACATGCCACCAATTTGCGGGATGGTGACGTGGGATTCATCGGCAAAAACAATGGCGTCATCCGGCAGATATTCGAACAGGGTTGGCGGTGGTTCCCCCGGTTTGCGGCCTGTTAGATATCGGGAATAGTTTTCAATGCCGGCACAGGCCCCTGTCGCTTCGATCATTTCCACGTCAAACTTGACACGCTGTTCAAGTCTTTGCGCTTCCAGCAATCGTCCTGCCCGGGTCAGTTCTTCCAACCGCCAGGCCAGTTCCTTCTTGATCTCCTTGACCGCCTGATTGAGCGTCGGTCGCGGCGTAACATAGTGGCTGTTTGCATAAATCTTGACCGATTTCAGCTCATCCGTCTTCTTTCCGGTCAGCGGATCAAACTCGATAATTGTCTCAATTTCATCGCCAAACAGGGAAATACGCCAGGCCCGGTCTTCCAGATGGGCCGGGAAGATTTCAATTGTATCACCGCGAACCCTGAAAGACCCGCGTTGGAAATCTGCATCGCGACGGCGATATTGCTGGGCCACAAGGTCTGCCAGCAGTTGACGCTGGTCCAGCCTGTCACCAATCGACATCTGGAACGTCATCGCCGTGTAGGTTTCGACAGAACCAATACCATAGATGCAGGACACGGAGGCAACGATGATCACATCATCGCGTTCCAGAAGTGATCTCGTTGCCGAATGCCGCATCCGGTCGATCTGTTCATTGACGGAACTTTCCTTCTCAATAAATGTGTCGGAGCGCGGCACATAGGCTTCCGGCTGATAGTAGTCGTAATAGGAAACAAAATACTCAACGGCATTGTTTGGAAAGAATTCTTTCATTTCACCGTAGAGCTGCGCCGCCAGGGTCTTGTTGTGTGCCAGGATCAGGGTCGGACG
>JBPCWM010000253.1:0-5291 GCA_051009515.1 Rhizobiaceae bacterium
CAACTGAAATCCGAACTGGAAACTACCCAAAGGGCCGTTGACGACGGCAAAAACGCATCAAAAGAGCGCAACACGCGCGATGCCAGGGCCGGAATAGGACAAGCCTTTCGTCTAAGTTCAGAATTCATTGCAGGCGTTGTAGTCGGCGCCGGAATCGGTTATCTGGTCGACACATTGTTTGGTACTTCGCCTTGGGGTCTGATTTTTTTCCTGTTGTTGGGTTTCGCCGCTGCCATTCTAAATGTGATGCGCGCGGCAGGCATGGTCGCTGAGTCGCAAATGCGTCTCAAACCTGCCCATGAGTTGCACAAACAGCACGAAAATGACGATTCCGGCTCAGCTGCCAAAAAATAGTGAACTATTTGGTGCCAAGAGGCGATTCCGGGCTTGAGCCCAAGCCCCATTGTGTGCCAAACGAACATCGCTGATGCCGGGGGATCCCGGCTCAATCGCTTATTGCTGGGCAAACACCCGGCGTGACAAAAATAGACGAGGCCAAATTGGCAAACGATCCTATTCAACAGTTCCAGATCTCCAAGATACTTCCTATGGAGGCCTTGGGTCTTGATATATCCTTCACCAATTCATCGCTGTTCATGGTGGCGACAGTTGGCGTATCCGCAGCCTTCCTGATCATGACGACCTCCGGTCGTGGCCTGATCCCTTCAAGACTGCAGTCCATTTCGGAATTATGTTACGAATTTGTGGCAGACCTGTTGCGCAGCAGTGCCGGGTCGGAGGGGATGAAATTCTTCCCTCTTGTGTTCTCTCTTTTCGTATTCATTCTCGTAGCCAACCTGTTTGGCATGTTCCCCTACTTCTTTACGGTGACCAGCCATATCATTGTGACAGCGGCTCTTGCGTTCCTCGTCATAGGGCTCGTCATATTTTACGGGTTTTGGAAGAACGGCATTGGATTCCTGAAGCTGTTTGTACCTACCGGAGTGCCGGCAGTTTTGATCCCGCTGATCGTCCTCATTGAAGTAATGTCTTTCATTTCACGCCCCATCAGCCTGTCTGTGCGTTTGTTCGCCAACATGCTTGCAGGGCATATCACGCTGAAAGTGTTTGCCGGTTTTGTTCCCATGTTGAGCAAACTGGGTTTTGTCGGGGTGGTGGGCGCGATCCTGCCGCTAGGCTTTACCGTGGCGCTGACAGCGCTGGAATTCCTCGTTGCATTTCTGCAGGCCTATGTCTTTGCCATCCTGACCTGCATGTATCTCAACGACGCTATACACCCGTCGCACTAGGCAACGGATCAATCAAACTCAAACATCCAGAATTCGGATATTCCACAGGAGAAATACAATGGAACTCGAAGCTGCAAACGCACTCGCAAACGCTGGTAAATATATCGGTGCTGGCCTGGCTTGTGTCGGTATGGCCGGTGCAGGTGCTGGTCTTGGTACTCTTTTCGGTAACTTCCTTTCCGGCGCTTTGCGCAACCCATCTGCGGCTGACGCCCAGTTCGGTCGTCTGATCTTCGGCTTTGCTGTGACAGAAGCCCTCGGCATCTTCTCACTGCTGATCGCATTGCTGCTGATCTTCGCCGTATAATTGGTGCCAATGACGTGGTTTCCGGTGTCTTCCAGTAAGATGACACCGGGCACAAACCCTATGGAGAGCTGAATGGCTTCCACAAATACACAAACCGGTACTGCCGCTGATCATGGAGGGGGAGGGACTTTCCCACCTTTCGACGGTGACACGTTCTCATCACAGCTGCTCTGGCTGGCGATTACGTTTGGCCTGTTCTATTTCCTGATGTCAAAAATTGCTCTGCCTAGAATTTCGTCCATCCTGGAAACACGCAGCGGACGAATTGCTCAGGACCTCGATGAAGCCAATCGGCTGAAATCTGAGTCTGATGAAGCAATAGCCGCTTATGAGCAGGAACTGGCAGACGCCAAGGGCCGTGCCCATGCAATTGCTCAGGAAGCCCGCGAAGCCGCCCGTGCAGAGTTGGATGCCAAACGGGCCAGTGTTGAGGCGGCAATGGCAGAAAAAGTAGCGGTAGCCGAAAAGAGCATTGCGGACATCAAGTCCAAAGCAATGGGTGAAGTTGGAACTATTGCAGAGGACACCACCGCTGCACTGGTCGACCAGTTGATTTCTGCCAAAGTCACCAAGGCCGATATTTCCAAGGCTGTTGCCGGGGCCAAAGGTTAGGGGGACGTTATGGAATTTGACGCATCATTTTGGGCACTTGTTGCCCTTGTTCTGTTCTTTGCCCTGATCATCTATGTCAAGGTCCCGGGCATGATCACCAAGTCGCTCGACGACCGCTCTGACAAAATCCGCAATGATCTTGAAGAGGCCCGTCGCTTGCGCGAGGAGGCTCAGCAGCTGCTGGCTGAATATCAGCGCAAGCGTAAGGAAGCCGAACAGGAAGCCGAAGCGATCATATCCGCTGCCAAACACGAGGCAGAGGCCATGGCCAAGGACGCGGAACAGAAAACGGAAGACTATGTGGCGCGCCGCACGGCTCTGGCTGAGCAAAAAATTGCTCAGGCCGAAGGTCAGGCAATCGCAGAAGTTCGTGAAGCCGCCGTCGATCTGGCAATTGAAGCTGCAGAATCAGTAATATCCAATAAAATGACAGGTGCAGCAAGCACGAGCATGTTCAAGTCCAGTCTGGCCGAATTGAAAGCCCGTATGAACTGATCGTGGTCGTGGTGGTTATTTTTGAGGCTCGGTATCTGCGAGGATGCCGGGCCTTTTATTTGTCCAGAACTGCCCTGACCGGTGCAAAGCTCATTCGATGAATGGCGCATGGCCCTAGTTGCTGGACCGCGAGCCTGTGTGCTTTGGTCGGATAACCCTTATGTTCGGCAAACCCATATCCCGGATAGGTTTTCGCTGCTCGCTCCATTTGATGGTCACGCATCACTTTGGCAACAATAGAGGCGGCGGCAATAGAAAGGCTTCTGCCATCTCCTTTCACAAGAGCAGTTGCAGAACACGGCAGGGTAGTGGGTAGTGCATTGCCGTCAATCAGGGCATGGTCAGCCTGTACATTGAGACCTTCAACAGCCAGGCGCATGGCCAGCAGCGAGGCTTCACGTATGTTGATAGCATCAATCGTGGCCGGTCCAATATGGGCAATTGACACTATTGCACTTTTCATAATTGCGGCGGACAAGGTTTCGCGCTTGCTATCACTCAGCTTTTTGGAATCATCGAGTCCGGATGGAATTGAGCCTTGGTCCAGTATAACGGCAGCTGCCGTAACCGGTCCCGCAAGAGGTCCACGACCTGCTTCGTCCACTCCGCAAACCCAACGTGCTCCTTTGGCCATACACCGTTTTTCATTTGAAAAGTCCGGCCCGCTGGACATTGGAAAAAGGAGTGGAGAATCGGCGCATGGCTTGGTCATGGACATGTGTCTGCCCGTGACCGGTCACGACGTCAATTCTCCACCCAGGACCTGTGGGCAACGAGGCAATGCACCACACAGGAATCTCATTTGAATAAGTGACCTCTCCGTTCAAAACAGCGAGAGTTGCGCGTTTTGAGTTGTTGGAGGTGCAAACAGATCATCGCGCAAGCTCATGCGCATTGTTTGCAGGCCGATCTTGCGCGATGCCATGTCGAAACGCCTGTTGATCTGCCATGCATAGGGACCGACGCCCCTCATCCGTTCCCCCCATTTGGCCTGATAATCCTTGCCACCGCGCATGGACCGCATAAGGGAGAGCACATGGGTGTATTTGTCCGGGTAATGGCGCAACAGCCATTCCTTAAACAGACCGCTCACCTCATGGGGCAGGCGAAGCAAAATATATCCCGCATCTTGTGCCCCATTGGCCTTTGCAGCGTCCAGAATGCGCTCCATCTCGTGATCGGTCAGAGCTGGGATGACGGGCGCTACCATGACCGACGTAGGAATGCCTGCCTCGGACAATTGGCGAATTGTATCAAGGCGCAGGCCCGGAGTGGCCGCACGGGGTTCCATGGCGCGCGACAGTTTTCTATCCAGCGACGTGACAGATATGGCAACACGGGCCAGCCCTTTACTCGCCATGCGGGACAGGATGTCGATGTCACGCGTAACCAGTGATGACTTAGTGACGATACCCACCGGATGGTTTGTTTCCTCAAGTACTTCCAGAATGTCGCGCATGATACGCCATTGCTTTTCTATGGGTTGATAGGGGTCCGTATTCGTACCCATTGCAATGGGTTTCACCTGATAATCGTGAGAAGAAAGCTCTTTGCGCAACAGGTGTGCCGCATTGGGCTTGGCAAACAGTTTTGTTTCAAAATCCACACCGGCTGACTGGCCCATATAGGCATGGGTCGGGCGTGCAAAACAGTAGATGCAACCATGCTCACACCCCCGGTATGGGTTTACAGACCGGTCAAAGGGCAGGTCCGGTGACTCATTACGCGCAATGATCGTACGGGGTTTTTCCGCAGTTACTTGCGTTTTGAATGGAGGGAGTTCATCAAGAGTTTGCCATCCGTCGTCGAACACATGGCGGCTGGAGGTTTCAAATCGCCCCGACGGATTTACACCCGCAGCGCGTCCCCGCATTCGATTTTTGCCGACTCTTATTGCAGATTGATTCAATAAAGAGTTGGCCTGTTCGGCGTTGCCTCCCGGCGCAAAAGCACGCTCGGCGCTTGCTTGTACTGTATCAAGATATCCAGACATACATCACCTCCACCCAAACTTGTCATATCGATTCCAAGAATATATTCCTATCAAATAAAATGGAACAAAACAAGAACAAATGATATAAAAAGTCCATGGGCTGGACCCAAAATGGGGCTGCATCGAATAAGAAATTTGCAGATCAACACAACTGTACAATAGGACGGGATTAAAAAGGCTTTCATATCAGGCGGTTACGCAACTCTGCGGCAGCATGCATATTGATGTTGCGACACGCGCAGACAAGCTGTGCAGACGCCAAATCAACCTTACAAGGAGTAACAGATGACAGCCATTAATATGCTGGTGCGGGTATTGACCTGCACTTCGATAATTGGAGCCGCCGCCTTCGCAAGCTTCGGCTCTGCACAAGCCAAGGAAGAATATGTTAGCAATCTTCGTTTAACGAACAAGGGATCCTACACACTTGTGAAGGTGTTTTTGAAGTGGAAACGTCCGACCGACAATAAGCACTATAGTCGAAACGAAATAAATCTTATGAAAAACCCGGCGGGTGCCAAGTTCACAAAGTCGGGAAGCACTGGCATCTTGAGTGGTGGTACCGTGCGTATCGATCTGGAACGAATATCGGAAAAGAAGGCCACCAAGTATTATCCTCAGCCCGGTGACGAAG
>JBPCWM010000254.1:0-8855 GCA_051009515.1 Rhizobiaceae bacterium
GGATCAACAAATGCGCCAGAACCGCGCCGATCATCGTGCAGACCAGCAACACAGACCCGACAAACTGGCGGCCCGGAATCCACAACAGAATTGCGCTGCCAACTTCGATCAAGCCAGTTACATATCTGAACCATTGCCCAATACCCACGGCCTCAAAAGTTTGCACCATCATTTCTGCCCCGGCCAATTTGGCCAGACCTGCAGCCAAAAAAGCAAGAGTAAGCAGTGTTTTAACGACCAAAAGTCCATACTTTTTGAGGGGCTTCACGAGATTTGCTCCATGTAGGTTTGCTTGCTTCATATTTACGTGTTCTAATTTATGAAAAAAGATATAAGTTAAAGAACATATCGTTCTAATTTCCAGAACAACCATGGGCCAGATTGAAGACCTTAAACTCTTTACCACTATCGTTGAGCTTGGCAGCATTTCGCGCGCCGCAGAAGCGCTGAATATTGCCAAATCTGCGGTTAGTCGACGTTTGAACTTGCTGGAAGAAAGATACGGAGTGCGTTTGATTGATCGTTCTCCGGGCCATTGGGAAATAACCAGCATGGGTACAGAGCTGTATCAACGTGCTCAAAGAGTTGTCGGTGATGTGGACGAACTCGAAAGCGACTTTACGGAATCAACTCAATCGCTTGCCGGACCACTAACCGTCTCCATGCCTCGCGAATTCGGTCTGTCCCATCTGGTTCCGGCCTTGATGGAGTTCAAGAGACGGTATCCGGAGATCCGGCTTATGGTGGATTTTGACGATCACATGGTTGACCTCGCCCGCGACAGTTATGATCTTGCTTTGCGTATCACCCCCGATCCGGGAACTAATACAATTTCAAAAAAGATCGGTTCTACGGGCCATATGGTATTTGGTGCCCCCTCCTACCTGGCCAAAAGGGGAACACCGAAAAGTCTACAGGACTTGCAGGATCACGATCTGCTTCAGTTTGGTTCTGCCCGCAGGTCCAGTTGGTCGTTCCTCGATGTCAATGGAAAGGAACATAGTGTGGAATTCCAGGCCTTTTTGAATTCCAATAGCGGCGTTTTCCTCAGCCAAGCTGTCTTGGAGGGGATGGGGCTGGCAAGACTACCGGACTTTATGTGTGCCTCAGCTGTGCAATCCGGGGATTTGGTCCCGGTCCTTGCAGAATACCTGACCCCCGAATTCGGTATTTACCTGCTCTATGACCAAGGCCGCCGTTTCAACAGGCGCATGCGGCTCTTTGCTGAAGAAATGGAAGTCGCATGCTGGTCCTACGGTTCAAAGCCCGAAGCCCCGTAATGCCAAGCGCGCAGGTGTGCAGGAAATCAGGCTACTGATTCCACGCCTGCCGCATCGTATACGCTCTCCATCAATCGCAAGGTTTGCAAATTATCGATGCGGTCAGTTTCAAACGGCTCGCCAGTGCGAACCCCTTCCACAAACGCGCTTGTCGCAGCATCGAAACTCTCCTGATACCGACCAAGGAGGTCGACTTCGATGGCATTTTCCTCATCTCCAACAAGATAAATGCGGTTATAGTCCATGATGATTGTGCCAGTCGTGCCAATTACTTCCAGACGGTCACCGTGCAAATCGGGATAACCCGGAGCACAAATGCACCCGTCAGCAGTTGCGATCAGCCCGTTCTCTCCTTCCATCAGAATTGAAGCAGTGTCCTCACCAGGCAACCCTGTTGCCAGCCTGTTCAGCCTTGCAGCAACAACCTTGAGTGGGCCGGCAATTGCACGACATACATCAAGGTGATGAATCATGGTTTCAAACACCAGATTTCGGCGAAAAGTTTTCAGATAGGGTTGGCGTTCAACCAGAAACGGCTCCTGCCCTTCGCGTGGGCAAAGTCCGGACCCGCGGCAGACCATATTGATATGCCGCACTTCACCAATGCGCCCTTGATTGATCCATTCGCGAACAGCCCTGTAGTGAGGACGGAATCTATAATTTTCATGAATCATGAAACGCACACGATCACCTACATAGGAGATCAAATCTTCAGCCTGGGCGACCGTTTCGACCATGGGCTTTTGCAGAATGACATGAACACCCTGATCAGCAGCCAGTCGGGTGACTTCATCATGAGCGGTAACGGAAGCAGCTATATCAACAAGATCAAACCCACCATCGGCAAAAAGCGATTTGGGATCGTCGTAGACACGGGCTATCCCAAATTCGTCTGCCCGTTTCTGCGCACTTTCGCGATCAATGTCACAAACGGCCACTATCTCAACACCAGCGGACTGCCAGGCCCGCAGGTGATAGAGGCTGATCATACCAGCTCCAACCAGCGCCGCTTTCAGGACATCTTCACTCATGGCGCATTCCCGTTACGATATCAGTAGGGCACCACGCTAGCGAAAGACGAAGCCACTATCAACGCTCTGAAAACTATGTGGCGCTAACCTTCGACGGGGCCGCCAGCATCTTTCCAGGCAGCGAATCCACCTACATTGGAAACGTTTTGAAAGCCCATATCTTTCAGTGTCTTGCCACTAAGCGCAGCCTGACCACCTGCCGCACAGATGAGAACAATATCAGCATCTTTCTTCAGAGCAGCGTTATGCAGAGGATGGGTATCATCAGCATTGAATTCAAGCATACCGCGCCGGACCTGCTCCGCTCCTGCAACCGTGCCCGTCTTTGCTATATCGGTGCCGTCACGCACATCCACGAATACAGTTCCACCAGCCTTGTGTCTGGCAATGCCCTCTTCGGTGGAAATTTTTGGAACAACGGCGTTTGCTTCTTCAAGATAGTCTTTTGCAGTTTTAAACATGGAATCTTTCGAACTTTAATGAGGGGCCATCCGGCCAAATTGCACAACCAGGCTGACCTTGGTCAAAACTGGGTCTGGTCCTCACAATAGGCAATCGTCGCAAGGTTATGCAACAAAAAGACTGGACTTGAACGGAAATTTGATCTGCAGGCCCTGACCTTTTGTCTTGTTGCGGGCTGGAGGCAATTTAAAGTCTCAGACAATCCAGCGGGTAGATTGAATTGCACCCAATCACTACTAACCCGACTCAGTCTCTATCGTTTCCGCTATACACCCTAAGACAACGGTGCACTCTACAAGTTTTGCCATTGGCCACCCCAACCGTGAACAGTTTTCCCCGCCCACCGGTTTTACATCGGTTACTGTTGGCAGAAAAATGATCGTATAGTCGGTTCGACGGATTTCTGGCTGAACTATATTGAAGTATGACCAGTTTTTCCTTCTTCAGGATTGATTTTACCCGTTCGCAGGAAAGTCTCGACGCGTCATAAAATCTAAGGCCATAGGCAGGTGAACACAAAACTGCAAACATGGCAAAAATCATCACAACCCGACGCATCAATCTAAACCCTTCAAATTTCAAACAATGGAGCCATTGTGACCACCCCTGGTTGGTAGAAACGGACGGACCCATTCACAGATATATTGATTCGAAGATTTCCAACAAAACGCCGTCGGTTTCTAGCCCCAAATTCAACAAATCTGTCCCCATATGTGCATAGGTAAGATTACTCCTGAATGCACTGACATGCAAAATTACGAGATCAGCCAAATTACACTATCAGTTGGCAGCGTAATAGCGGCTTACACTTCTTTGCCATTAGCAGGAAAGGTTTGATTTTTCAGGGCGCATCTGGAGTAATGGAAACCGTCCACAAACTTGGTTTAAGAGACCGGAAGTCAACCGAGCCACAATATGTTGCCACGTGTCCCAACCTGCACCGTTATAAAGATATTCGTTATGCTGCTTGTTGTGGTCGGTGGTAGCCAGGCGCAGCAGGCCCATGCGCAGGAGGAACTGGCACGCGACTTCAATCTCCACCGCATCGCAAATACATCCAGTCCACGCGACACCTTGCGCAGCTTTGAGGACCTCAGTCGCGATTTAATACGAACATGGCATGCCGGCGGGGCAGACGATCGTGTGTACGTATTGCTGAAGGGGCTTCAGGAAACACTCGATTTCAGCACCACCACCAACGGTGCGGAATCCGTTGAGCATGTGCGTCGAATACTGCTGCTGCGCGAAACCCTAGACAGGATCGTGCTTCCGCCGTGGCAGGAAATTCCAAATCAAGAAGACGTTGCGAACGGGGTTCGGGAGTGGATAATTCCTGGAACTCGGCTGCGAATTGGCCAATTAGGCACTGGCACGCGTGCCGGTGAGTTTGTCTTCACTGCTGGCACCGTCGAGAATCTGCACCTCACATACAAACAGGTTGAACAAGTTCCCTATCAGCCCGGCGCTGTTCCGGTTTTGGAGAAGTGGGAATCCGCCAACAAGGGCCAATTTGCCGTTGCAGGAAATTTGGCGGAAGATGGGCTCAGAAGTATCGACAGGTCGAGCCCGCGGGCCGTGCTGATCCAATTCCTGCATCACGCAAACGTGGCCTATCAATTGGCAACTGAAGCGGAGAAACGGGTATCAGCCACTCCCGCAACACTGTCAATCGAAGAAGCACAAGCGGTAAACAAGACCGCCATGGCACACATCATGCGTGCTTCCTCGGCCTTTGATCTGAGTCGGATACCCAAATCTCAAAGGGACAATACCCGTCTGGAAGCAACCATCATGCTCAAGGAGATATTCGACCGGGTGGTTCTCCCACCGATTGAAGAGATTCCAGACTTAAGTGAACTGCAACGTACGGATGGTCAAAACGGCCCGGTCATCTGGCAATATCCCGGGTTACCAATCAGGATTGTGCAGGTTGCCAAAGGTGACAATGTCGGGGCCTTTGCCTTCGACCCCGCGACATTGGAACGCCTCGCAGGCATTTACAATCGGCTGAAGGACCAGCCCTATAAGTCACGTCTGGCTTTACGCGGAGAATGGGAATACAGCGGTTCGGACGCGATATCGCCCGGGTTCTACGACTTTTACATCTCGACACCCGGCAACCTCGTTCCCAGCGCCAGCCTCTTGGGGCGAATGGTCGGCTGGCTCCCAGATTGGGCAAAAACTGTCCACCATGGTCAGACCGTGTGGCAATGGGCTGGCCTTGTCCTGTCTGGTTTTGCCGCGCTTGTTGCAGGGATTGCAATCCCTTCTCTGCTTTCCCGCACCGCCCGCGAACGTTCCAATTTGGCTGCAATTTGGATTCTCACCTTGTCTCCACTGGCCGTGATGGTGGTAGTTAGCCTGATTGGCAGTTTCGGCCGCACTGAACTCAACCTAACAGGAGACGTGCTGGAGTGGTTTATCATTGCAAACCGGATAATACTGCTCGCGCTCTCCGCTTGGCTCATATGGCAAATCTCCGCAGCATTGGCCGCAAGTGTGATTGCAACACGCTGGATTACAAAAGGCAGCATTGATGCCAAGCTTGTCAGAGTCCTGTTTGGCATTGCCGCAATCATGGCGTCTGTCACGGCCGCCGTTGCGGGATTGCGCGACATCGGCGTTGACGCGGTGCCCCTCATTGCCGGTCTTGGTGTTGGTGGCTTGGCTGTCGCGTTGGCGATTCGACCAACGCTTGAAAACCTCATTGGCGGTTTGATCCTGCATTCAGATCGTCCACTGCGAGTGGGGGACTACTGCACAATTGGCGAAATGACCGGCATAATCGAATCCATCGGTGTTCGGTCGACCCAGATTCGCGGACTTGATCGCACACTGATTTCCATTCCGAATTCACGTCTTGCAGACATGGATATCGTGAATTGGGCCCATTGCGACAGAATGTTGATCAAGGTGACCCTCGGACTACGTTATGAAACAACTCCTGATCAACTCCGTCACCTGTTGGCCAACATCCGTCGTATGTTGCATGCACATCCAAAGATAGATCGAAACACCATTCGGGTTCGCTATGCAGGGCCCGGTGCTTCATCCAGGGACATCAACATCCGTATTTATGTGCTGACGCGTGACTGGAACGAATTTCACGCTGTTCGCGAAGATGTTTTCCTTCGAATTGACGATCTCGTAGAAGAGTCAGGAGTTGCTTATGCCTACCCTACGCAGACGTTCTATTCTGCAAAGGACCAGATGCCGGATGAAGATCGGATAGCCGCTGCTGAGGCAGAAGTCGCAGCTTGGCGCGATTCAGAAGACCTGCCATTCCCTCGCCTTGATAGACGTACAATGGATGAACTTGAAGGGACCCTCGATTATCCACCCCAAGGGTCAAACAAGTCGGTACATGGAGAGGAACTAATCACTTCTACCTCTGAATCCCTGTCTGCGGAAACCGAAAAATCTCGGTCAAAAAGAAAATGACGCAAGGGCGAACCAGATTAAATAGAAGCAGCCTGGTGATCAGCGCCTAAATATCAACATCACTCTCCACCAACCGCGGGTTACGAAGCGTTGCGCTGAAGAAGGACAACTAAGCCAGCCATGTTGTGGCTGACAGGACAGGTGATCAGGGCGTTCTTGAAATAACTTTTCCTCTGGATGCAAAGGAAAGGCCCTGGGTACCGTTACCGCCGGTCATTATCGCTTCCACGATCGGAGCCAGCGTAGGCTGGCTGCCAGACCATTTGACAAGAAAATTAGCACCAATTTCACCAGTAGTTTCCCGCATTCCAATCACGAACTTCCATGATCCCAGAGGGGCAAGCGTGAGCTCCTGATTCAGCAGATTCCTGTTCTTGTCTCCACGATGGTCGAGATACTGCACCGATTGCAGTGTCAGGGATTGATTGGGATCAATGTTGTGAACGACAATCGTAACAGCCATCTGTTGAGTGACATCTGGTTCGGTCAGGACTTCAGGATATGCCGGTACATAGATCAACTCCGATGTTGATCTGCGCAAGCCATCATCTGCAAGTGCGACATTGCCAGAGCAGACAATCAACAATGCAAGCAATGTTGTCCGAATTGCATTGGCCCAATTGAAGAACATCACCAAGTCTCTCCGTCTGTTTGCATGTGACGATGCTGCTTTACTACGAAACATGCGTTTCGTCACTCTGGTCCGGTGTTAAAGATCTCTGCATTCGCTACCATTCAGAGGCGCGGTTAAACCGTTATTGCAAAAAGGAGGCCAATCGGAAGAAACCACGACAAGACCTTTGTTCTTTAACGTTTCCAATAAGTAAGGTAACCTCGGCGTCTTGTCGAAAGGCCAACCGGACTTTCCCACGACCGTATGTATGGGATGAAATGAGTAATTTGGGGTAGCAGATGTCAAAATCGGGTGGAAACGGACTTATTTCAGAATGGCCGATAGCTGTCGTGTGGCTGGCCTTTGTTGTCCTGACCATTCTCGGTGAGTCCCTCAGCCCAAACCTGATCGGCTCGGTCATGTCCTGGGTTATGCTGGCATTGATATTTGCGGTCATGCTTGGTGCGGTGTTTCGAGTCGTTCACCACGCGGAATGCCTGGCCGTCATTTTTGGAGAACCCTACGGAACCCTTATCCTGACCTTGTCAGTGATCGGGATTGAGGTAGCATTGATCACCGCAGTCATGCTGAACGGGGAAAACAATCCGACCCTGGCCCGCGATACAATGTTTTCGGTGTTGATGATCGTGATGAATGGTTTGGTCGGGCTAAGTCTTTTGATTGGAGGGCTGCGGCACGGTTTGCAGGTATTCAATCTCTCTGGTGCCAATGCCTATCTTGTGGTGCTGCTGCCAATCGCGTTGACAAGCCTGGTCCTGCCAAGTTTCACAACATCTGCACCGGGTGGCGGATTGTCTTACCTGCAGACCGGATTTCAAATTGCAATGTCCCTTATGCTGTACGGGATCTTTCTGGTTTATCAGACGCGGGGCAAGCCCGAGATATTTCGCCAACCGGTTGCCAACCTCCCTACTGCGGGTGGCTCATCTGCCCACAATTTGGAGACAAGAGGTGTGTCATATCACGTGGCGGGATTGTTGCTTGCTATGTTGCCCATAGTGCTGCTGTCGAAAAAGATGGCCATCTATGTGGATTTCAAGATCATTGAGCTTGGCGCTCCGGCTGCGCTGGGAGGATTTTTGGTTGCCGCAATGATACTGACTCCGGAAGCACTCGCAGCGTTGGATTCTGCAAAGTCAAATCAGCTGCAACGAGCTGTAAATATATGCCTGGGATCAGCTGTGGCGACAATTGGCCTGACTGTTCCAGCGGTCTTGATCGCAGCCGGTCTGGTTGGCCTGCCTGTGGAACTGGGTCTGGACTCCGCTGAAATAGTCTTGCTGGCCCTGACACTTTCCGTAAGCATCGTAACCTTTGTGGGAACAAGAACGAATTCCCTTCAAGGGGTGGTTCATCTGGCAGCGTTTTTCACTTATCTCGTGCTGATATTTGATAGCTGATATCGTAAGCCTCTCGACCGCAACAACAGCGTTAAAGGCCACGAGACTTTGCCCGTTGATTTTCGCAGACCGCAATCAACGGGATTCACAAAATTTCTTAACCTTGTCTTTTTACCCATGCTTCAGCAACTCAGCTTATGCTGTTGGCCAACAATCTGTGCAACTTCATTCTTGGTTTCGAACTGAAACCATCAATGATGACAATGGGAAACTGTCTTGGGCTCTATACCGCAAAATCATGAATCGTGTTCGCCTGCCCATGCGCAAAAGAATGAGCGTATTTATATCGGAGCACGTGGATGCTACGAGTTTTACGCCTACCTTACCGCTGAAAAAGCCGGACCGGCATTGCCACAATGGCATTGGGCAATCTCCTACTGAATGGAAATAAGGCGCCTAAATAGAGGAAAGAATAAACCGGTTGAGGTGATCATGGTATCGGCCTGAAGCGAGGGGTCTCTTGCAACTTCAACGAATTTTAACTGCTATCTACTGGCATAGAATGTACCAAAGCAATTTTATTGAGTGTCGCTGCTGAAACAACTGCCCGTTGGTTCAATGGGAAAATTGTCCTGCGGGCTCAACTGATCGACGCAACACACTCGGT
>JBPCWM010000255.1:0-3731 GCA_051009515.1 Rhizobiaceae bacterium
TGTGAACCGCTTTCGCCTCGTTATCGGCGAGCTGACGCTCAAGCTTGGGCTTACCCATGACTTATTTCCTCTTCGCCTTCTTGTCGGCGCCGTGACCGTAATAGGTACGGGTCGGTGCATATTCACCAAATTTCTGACCAACCATATCTTCCGATACGTTGACCGGGATGTGCTTCTGGCCGTTATAAACGCCAAAAGTAAGACCGATAAACTGCGGCATGATCGTGGAGCGACGGCTCCAGGTTTTGATCACTTCGTTACGACCACCTTCGCGAACTTTCTCTGCTTTCTTGAGCAGATATCCGTCTACAAATGGGCCTTTCCAGACTGAACGTGACACTGTCTTGTTCCTTATTTCTTACGCTGGTGGCGTGAGCGCATGATGAATTTATCCGTGGTCTTGTTGGACCGCGTGCGCTTGCCTTTTGTTGGCTTGCCCCAAGGGGTAACCGGATGACGACCACCGGAGGTACGGCCTTCACCACCACCGTGGGGGTGGTCGATCGGGTTCATGGCAACACCGCGAACCTTTGGACGATTACCGTACCAGCGGTTGCGACCGGCTTTACCCATATTGGTGTTGGAGTTGTCCGGGTTGGATACTGCACCAATTGTGGCCATGCATGAACCGTGGATCAGGCGCTGCTCGCCAGAGTTCAAACGAACAATGGCATAGACACCGTCGCGACCAACAAGCTGTGCATAGGTGCCGGCTGATCTGGCGATCTGACCGCCCTTGCCCGGCTTCATTTCCACATTGTGGATGATGGTGCCAACGGGAATGCCGGAAAGTGGCATTGCATTACCCGGCTTTACATCGGCAGTGGCTGCAGCAATGACCTTGTCGCCTTCTGCAATGCGCTGTGGTGCCAGAATGTAGGCCAGTTCACCGTCTTCATATTTGATGAGGGCGATGAATGCAGTCCGGTTTGGATCGTATTCGATGCGCTCAACAGTGCCCTGCACGTCAAACTTGCGACGTTTAAAGTCAATCTTGCGATACGTGCGCTTGTGGCCACCACCAATACCTCGGTTCGTCAAGCGACCGACATTGTTGCGACCACCAGACTTGGACAGGCCTTCGGTCAATGTTTTGACCGGCTTGCCCTTCCACAGCCCCTCACGCGAAACAATGACGAGCTGGCGCGTGCCAGGAGTCATTGGTCTGAATTTTTTCAAAGCCATGGTTCTAAAGCCCCGTGGTTACGTCGATCGCCTGGCCTTCGGCCAAGGTGACGACTGCTTTTTTGACATCGCTCTGTCTGCCGAGATGACCGCGAAATCGCTTCATCTTGCCTTTACGAAGGACCGTGTTGACGGAAGTCACCTTCACACCGAACAGGCCTTCAACAGCGCGTTTGATTTCTGGCTTGGTTGCATCACGAGCAACGTTGAATACGACCTGGTTCTGTTCGGAAGCCATGGTCGCCTTCTCGGTAATCACCGGTGATACAATCACATCATAATTGCGGATATCACTCATTTGAAGCGCTCCTCAAGTGCATCAACAGCAGCCTTGGAAAGCACCAAAGTGTTGCGACGGATGATGTCATACACATTTATGCCCTGCACTGGCAGAACGTCGATATTCGGGATGTTCTTGGCAGCAAGTTTGAAATTGCCATCCAACTCGGAACCGCCAATCATCAATGCATTCTCGATACCAAGTTTGCCAAAGCCGTTGCGCAAGGCAGCCGTTTTGGGATCTTTGGCCGATAGTTCGTCCATGATAACCAGAGTCCCGTCTTTTGCCTTTGCAGACAATGCGTGGCGCAAGGCCAGTGCGCGGAACTTTTTGGTCAGATCGTGGGAATGATCGCGTGACTGGGGACCGTGGGCCTTACCACCACCACGAAACTGCGGAGCAGCCTGCGAATGGTGACGGGCACCGCCGGTTCCTTTCTGGCGATACATGCGGGCACCAGTCTTGTCGACATCGGAACGTCCCTTGGTCTGATGAGTACCCTGACGGGCCTTGGCACGCTGATAGCGCACCATGCGGGCGATAATGTCCTCGCGTGGCTCAAGACCAAAAATGGCGTCTGATACGGAAACTTTGCCAGACTTCTTGCCAGCAAGTGTTGTGACTTCGATATCCATTATTCAGCACCTCCTTCAGCGGAAGCTTCCGGAGCAGAGGCCTCGGCAGCAGCGGCTGCAGCAATCAGCCCAGCCGGAACAGGAGCACCTTCAGGAAGTGCTTTTTTCACAGCATCACGAATCATGATCCATGATCCCTTGGAGCCGGGAACAGCACCCTTGATCATAAGCAAACCACGATCGGCATCAGTCTTGACGACTTCAAGGTTCTGAGTGGTCACGCGGGTCGAGCCCATGTGTCCGGCCATTTTCTTGCCTTTGAAGACTTTACCAGGATCCTGACACTGACCGGTAGAACCGTGCGAGCGATGGGATACAGATACGCCGTGGGAAGCGCGAAGGCCGCCAAAATTATGACGCTTCATCGCACCGGCAAAACCTTTACCAATGGATGTTCCGGTCACATCAACCTTCTGCCCAGCAACAAAGTGCTCGGCACTTAGCTCTGATCCAACATCAATCAAGTTGTCCTCGGAGACGCGGAATTCAGCCAGTTTTCTTTTTGGCTCCACCTTGGCAACAGCATAGTGACCACGCATCGGCTTGGATACGTTTTTCACTTTGGCCTTACCAGCTCCGAGCTGAACGGCTGTGTAACCGTTTTTCTCGTTTGTGCGTTGGGAAACGACCTGGACATTCTCCATGCGGAGAACTGTCACCGGCACATTGACACCTTCATCGGTGTAAATGCGGGTCATCCCGACTTTCTGTGCAATTACGCCTGAGCGCATTGTTCTGTTCCTTTAGCGTTACCGGACAGGAGGATCACAATTGCCAGATGGCAGAGCGATCACTGTCCCGCTTGTTTTTGTTTATGTTCCGCGAAACTCAATTCCGAAACTTGTTCTTGTTCAGCCCGTTAGAGCCTGATTTCAACGTCCACACCGGCGGCAAGGTCGAGCTTCATAAGAGCATCAACTGTCTGTGGTGTAGGATCGACGATATCCAGGAGCCTTTTGTGGGTACGCATTTCAAACTGCTCCCGGCTCTTTTTAAAAATATGCGGCGAGCGGTTTACCGTGTAGCGCTCGATGCGCGTCGGCAATGGCACCGGTCCGCGAACCTGAGCACCAGTTCTCTTGGCCGTCGAGACGATTTCCTTCGCCGACGTATCAAGGATGCGGTGGTCGAACGCTTTGAGGCGAATACGGATATTCTGGCCGTTCATGTCGCGTAGTCCTTAAGGTCTGGTCCGCCTTCCCGAGGGAAAGCCAATGACCGTCCGATTCAAATGAAAAGCGTGGGAGGATAATTTCCTCCCACGCCAATTGAGTTACTTATTCAATGATCTCTGCAACGATGCCGGCACCAACGGTACGGCCACCTTCGCGGATAGCAAAGCGCAAACGGTCTTCCATTGCGATTGGCACGATCAGTTCAACAGTCATTTCAACGTTATCGCCGGGCATAACCATTTCCGTACCCTCAGGAAGAGCACAGATGCCTGTCACGTCAGTTGTACGGAAGTAAAACTGTGGACGATAGTTGGTGAAGAATGGAGTGTGACGACCACCTTCTTCTTTAGTCAAAATGTATGCTTCGGCCTTGAACTTGGTGTGAGGAGTAACAGAGCCCGGCTTGGCCAGTACCTGTCCACGCTCAACCTGCTCGCGGTCGATACCACGGATCAG
>JBPCWM010000256.1:0-13726 GCA_051009515.1 Rhizobiaceae bacterium
GGAATATTCCGTCGATGAGGTGCTGCGCGTCAAGACGGTTGATCATCTTAAATATGGCGATCATGATCCTGTGCGTATTCAGGGCCGACAACCGAAGAGCTTTCCGGTCCATGGCATAGATATTTCGCGCCATAACAAGTCAATCGACTGGAACAGGGCGAAGAAAGAGGGAGTTGATTTTGCCTTTATCAAGGCAACGGAAGGCAAGGATAACGTCGATGTGCGCTATCGGGAATTCTGGCGGGCCGCAAAGCAGGTAGGAATTCCACGCAGTGCTTACCATTTCTATTACTTTTGCGCGACGCCAGAGGCCCAGGCCGCTAATTATATCCGTACCGTGCCCAAATCTGAGTCTGGCCTTCCCCCGATACTGGACGTCGAATGGAATCCGGAATCACCGACCTGCACCAAACGTCCGCCAGCGCGCACGGTCATTAATCATCTGGGGCGTTGGCTGAAGAAGATCGAGAAACATTACGGCCAAAAGCCGATAATCTACACAACCCCCGATTTTTATGAGCAGAATTTTGGCAATAACGCTCTGCCGGGATACCAATATTGGCTGAGATCGGTTAAAACCGAGCCCAAATATATCTATGGCAACCGCCCCTGGGTGTTTTGGCAATATACGGGTACCGGCTCGATTCCCGGCATCAAAGGCAAGGTTGATATCAATGCCTATCGTGGCAGCCGGGCGTCCTGGAAAGTCTGGCTCGCCAGAAATACTCGTTAGTTGTAAGATGATTTGGTCAACAGGGAGAGTGAGATGAACACCAATTTTGAAGATCAGGTTCGTGGCGCAATTCAAAAGCTCGAAACCGCTCAATCCACACTGATTGCCGAGATCAAGAGTTATCCAACTCCGATAGCCGGCTGTGATGTGCAATTCAATCACCTGATCGAGGAACGGACCCGCATCGCGGCGGCATTGGGGGCTTTGAAGGCGCCGTTATTTACCCCAACACCAAGACAATTGACCGCTTGAACCATAGCCCGATTGCCTATTGCTCTTTTGAGCAAATGAGCCTATATCGCCCGCGAGCATTGAGCTCGTCACGGCCTCCGCTGGACGACATCCCGGCCGAGGCGTCTTTTTACCCTAAATTGAAGGAGTATTCCGATGTCGATTACGCCTGAGCGCAAAGCTGAATTGATCAAGGAATATGCCACCAAAGAAGGCGATTCTGGTTCTCCAGAAGTGCAAGTTGCCATTCTGACCGAGCGGATCAACAATCTTACCGAGCACTTTAAAGGTCACAAGAAGGATAATCATTCTCGTCGTGGTCTGCTCAAAATGGTTGCAACGCGTCGTTCACTTCTTGATTATACAAGAAGCAAGGACGAGGAGCGCTATAAAAAGCTCATTTCGAGCCTCGGCATTCGCCGTTAGTTTTGCAAATTCAGGCGGCAGATCTTCAGTCTTGCGGGATCGAACTGCCGCTTGTTACGGGACTTGTCTACAATGGCGGGTTCATGAGTACGGTCAAAGTGAATTGACAAAGATGGGGCAGGATTATCAGCGGTACTTTTGTGGTACCTCTCATTGTCTTGCCCTCGACAAACCAGAAGGCAGGTATCAGCCTTTAGAAAGATGCGCATATTGGAATGCGTTTGAAGTGCTGGTCATGGCAGATGTTCGTCTGCACCTGACACGATAATGATCTGGAATGTACGCCCACATTTTGGGTGTCTTTGGCACCACCTTGGCAAAAGAAAATATTGGTGCGGTTTATGCGTGCAGCGATAGGCGTTGCACGGCTGCGCCCGAAGGAAAAAATGTATGTCTATGTTTGATAAACACGTCGTTGAAATTGAATGGGGCGGACGTCCGCTCACACTGGAAGCGGGCCAGGTTGCCCGTCAGGCCGACGGCTCCGTTATTGTTACTTATGGTGAGACCACCGTTATGTGTAACGTGGTTTCCCAAAAATCCCCAAAGCCGGGTCTCGATTTCTTCCCGCTGACCGTGAACTATATTGAAAAGGCCTATGCCGCCGGTAAGATTCCGGGTGGCTTTTTCAAACGTGAAGCACGTCCCAGCGAAAACGAAACGCTGGTGTGTCGCCTGATTGACCGTCCTATCCGTCCGCTGTTTGCCGATGGCTACAAAAACGACACCCAGGTCACCTGCACCGTTCTGTCCCACGATATGGAAAACAACCCTGATATCGTTGCCATGATTGCAACGTCAGCTGCGCTGACCATTTCAGGAGTTCCGTTCCAGGGGCCAATTGGTGGCGCACGTGTGGGTTTGATCGAGGGGGAATATGTTCTCAACCCGAATATCGATGAAATGCCAGAAAGTGCACTTGATCTGGTTGTCGCTGGTACGCGTGATGCCGTTTTGATGGTTGAATCAGAAGCCGACATTCTTTCAGAAGAAACAATGCTCGGTGCCGTTATGTTTGGCCACAAGGAATTCCAGCCGGTTATTGATGCAGTGATCGCACTTGCAGAACTCTGCGCCAAAGAGCCCCGCGAGCATGTTGCTCCTGACAATTCCGACCTGATGAAAAAGGTGGAAAAACTGATCGGCAAGGATATTGAAAAAGCCTACACAATCGCTGACAAGCAGGATCGCTATGCGGCTCTCGATGAAGCCAAGGCCAAGGCAAAAGAAAAATTCCTGACCGAAGAATCCAGCGAAGAAGAAACCAATACACTTGGTGAAGTCTTCAAGGAAGTTCAGGCCAAGGTGGTTCGCGGTTCCATCATCAAGACCAAGAAGCGTATTGACGGGCGTGATCTTTCCACTGTTCGTGCTATTGATTCTCAGGTTGGTATATTGCCCCGCACCCACGGTTCAGCCTTGTTCACCCGAGGTGAAACCCAGGCCATAGTGGTTGCCACGCTTGGTACAGGCGATGATGAACAGTTCATCGATGCGCTGACTGGCACTTACAAGGAAAACTTCCTGCTGCACTACAATTTCCCACCGTATTCGGTTGGTGAAACTGGCCGTATCGGCTTTACGTCGCGTCGTGAAATCGGCCATGGCAAGCTGGCTTGGCGTGCCGTCAAAGCCGTTCTGCCGGCGCATGATGATTTCCCTTACACCTTGCGTGCGGTGTCTGAGATTACTGAATCCAACGGTTCTTCTTCCATGGCAACAGTCTGCGGAACCTCACTTGCCTTCATGGATGCCGGTGTTCCCCTCAAGGCACCTGTTGCGGGTATCGCCATGGGCTTGATCAAGGAAGGCGAAGACTTCGCGGTTCTGTCTGATATTCTGGGCGATGAAGATCACCTGGGCGACATGGACTTCAAGGTAGCCGGTACATCTGAAGGTATTACTTCACTGCAGATGGACATCAAGATCACCGGGATCACCGAAGAAATCATGCAGGTTGCATTGGATCAAGCCAAGGATGGACGACTTCACATTCTCGGTGAAATGGCCAATGCGCTAACCGAAGGACGCTCCGAACTTGGTGAATTTGCACCACGTATTGAAAGCTTCAAGATTCCAACCGACAAGATCCGTGAAGTCATTGGGTCCGGCGGTAAGATAATCCGCGAAATCGTTGAAAAAACCGGTGCCAAGATCAACATTGAAGACGATGGCATGGTCAAAGTAGCATCTTCTGCGGCCAAGGAAATTGAAGCCGCTGTCAAATGGATCCGTTCCATTACAGATGATCCTGAAGTTGGTGAAATCTATCAGGGTACCGTTGTCAAAACGGTCGACTTCGGCGCATTCGTCAATTTCTTCGGTGCCAAGGATGGTCTGGTCCATATCTCACAGCTAGCTGATGAACGGGTTGGCAAAACCACGGACGTTGTCAACGAAGGTGACAAGGTCTGGGTCAAGCTTATGGGATTTGATGACCGCGGAAAGGTTCGCCTGTCCATGAAAGTTGTCAATCAGGAAACCGGTAAGGAATTCTCCGACGACGATAACGACGGCGACGACGACGAATAATCACGCATTATAGCGCACTTGAAGGGCATCGTGACTTCTCACGATGCCCTTTTTTTGTCTTGCAGAGGCATCTGCAATCCATATAGCCTGTGACCGGGACGGGTTTGGCTTTCAACCGTGAGGGGCTTGAACGCATGAACTTCCCGACCAAATACTCATTTTTATTGACACTGATATTTCTGGCCGCAGCGCTTGGTGTGTTGCAGGCATGTGTCATGACCAAGCATGAATGCAGGACATCAGACTGGCATCAAGTGGGGTTGAGTGACGGGGCCCACGGCAAACCGCACAGCATGTTTGGAAAATATGTCAAGGCCTGCAAAAAGGCCTCTGTGGCGCCTGACGAGGGAGCTTGGCTGGCAGGACACAAACGTGGTGCGCGGCAATACTGCACTCCTGCCTATGGGTTTCTCTTTGGCCGCAATGGGCACGCCTATCATGGCATTTGCGAACCCGATCAAGAGCCTGCTTTTCTGCAGGTCTATCTCCTTGGCGTGAAGGAGTATCGGCTGAAGTCCAGAGTTTCTTCCGTAGAATCTAGCATAGATTCTCTTGAATCCGAAATGGATGGACTCTCAGATCAGGTTGAAAAGGGAAAGCTGAGCAAGGATGAAGCCCGGTTCCGGCGCGGTAGCCTGGTCTCACGCATCCGGGAGGCTGCAAAGGAACTGGCGGAAGCTGAACAGGATCTGACTCGTTTCAAGGAACAATTGTTGCGCGATGGATATGTAAAAATGTCGAAATCTTGATACGCCTCTATTGAACCAAGCCGAGATCTGTGGCTTGGCTGACGCATGGCCGATTATCGAGATACTTTGATATTGCCCTTTGAAAAGGGAGTGCTTGCCGAACCCCGATCCGGTCAGCATTGGGTAATGATGAACGCCGAACAATTGCCCGAAACATTTATTCACCTGAAAGACAAACTGATCTGCGAACAGGGATTTCGCCCGACCTTTCTCGACCTGGAGAAAGCCGGCTTCAATGTGAAACCGGAACTGGAAGATGGAGGCACATTTCACGGATGTCTGATATTGTGCAGCCGTTCAAGGGCAATCAATGAAGGAAATGCGGTCAGAGCCTGGAATGCATTGCACGAAGGTGGTGTTTTGGCAATTGCGGGTAACAAGACGTCCGGCATTCAGTCGTTGCGTAAATGGGTTGGGCAAAGAGTACAAATTGCAGGTAGCCTTTCAAAACACCATGCCGTGGTCTTCTGGCTGACCAAGACCGGCGCTTCGTGGCAGCTGGTTGAACGCAAAAAACCGGTGGACGGATTTCTAATCGAACCGGGCATGTTTTCCGCTAGCGGCCCGGATGCGGGGTCGAAAATACTTGCCCGTCATCTCGATGACCGGGTTTTTGGTCATGTCGCGGATTTCGGGGCAGGCTGGGGGTATCTGTCAAAGTGTTTGCTGGACACATGCAGCAGAGTTGAACAACTGGACCTCTTCGAAGCGGACCATGCGTCGCTGAATGCAGCTCGTATCAATGTAGGTGACCGGGCGCAATATCACTGGTCAGATCTGACAAGTGAAGCGCCGTCCGGGCCGTTTAACTGGATCATCATGAATCCACCTTTTCACTCAGGCCGGGCGGCTCTTCCAGATCTTGGCAATCAGTTCATCGAAGCCGCCGCCAGGGCCTTGCCTGCGGGCGGGCGACTGCTGATGGTTGCGAACAATAACCTGCCATATGAACGCACCCTTCAATCCCTTTTCAAAAAAGTGGAGCGTATCGATCAGGATATGGGATTCAAGGTTTTGGAAGCCGTCAGGGGCAGTCGTTAGAAGGCTACATCTCCGGTCACTTTAGGAACAACCTGAGCCAGTGTCTCATGTAAACGAGTTTCCCATTCCTCCCGGCCCTCGCGTGCACTCGGCACGGGGTTGATGAAGTGAAACAGCGACCAGAGCGGTTCAATGCCATAGCGTGGCAGGCCTCGGGCAGAACGAATTCCCTTTCGGTGTTCGCTGCAACGTTGACCGGGCGACTTTCCAGTGCTTCCAACATAGACGCCATAGGTGCCATTTTCCTCTGTGTAGCCATGTCGCAAAATCACATAAACACTGGCGCCCATACGTCCTGTTTTTTGTGTTTCAAGCACGTTATTTGTGAACGTTTCGCGTACGTGGTTACCCGCTTCAATCAACCAGGGAATTGGGGGCAAACCTGCTTCGGCAAATTTCATGCCCGCGTCCAGATCGCATCTCCTTGACTTCAATTCCTCATAGGCCAGGGTTGCAAGTTCCAATCCGGGAGGATTAGTGCTCAGCCAGCCGCCGATAGCAGCTGTCATTTGTGGATCAGTCCAATTGCGAAATGGTTTTGGATGAGCATAGTTCAAGCCGAGAAACCTGTTGTAGGTCCCGGTCGCAAATTTCGGCAATCGAAGCAGCGCCATCAGGCAATGGTATCCAGAATAACAGGCGCATCGGTGAGTTGGTCCGGTGCGCCGAGCTGAAAGGCATTGCTCAGTTCTGCACTCGCCTGCTCAGCCTGTGACTCATTGCGTGCGTGGACAAAGCCGAGCGGTTGGTCGGTATCTACAAAATCACCAACCATAGCGAGATCGGCAAATCCAACCACCGGATCGACCGGATCACTGGCTCGAATGCGCCCGCCACCCATGGCAACGACCGCCAGACCCACGGCCCTTGTATCGATAGCAAGTACGCAGCCGGAGGTAGCTGCATGAATGGGCTTGACGACTGGTGCAGCGGGAAGGTGGGCTTCCGGCCTTTCCATAAGATCATGCGGCCCGCCAAGCTCACTTACCATGTTGGCAAACTTCTGGGCGGCGGCTCCTGATGTAAAGGCTGTTTCCACCTTGTTGAGTGCTTCGTTTTCGTCTTTGGCAAGTTTACCGGACAGCAACATTTGTGCAGCCAGAGCCACGGTGACATCCCACAATCTTGCATCCACGTGACGCCCGGTGAGGAAATCAATGCAGTTGGAAATCTCAACTGCGTTGCCTGCTGCACTTGCCAATGGCTGGTTCATATCCGTAATAATCGCGCTTGTGGGCAGGTCAGCCCCATTTGCAACTTCAACTAATGAGTGGGCAAGCGTGCGCGCTTCCTCAAGGTCTTCCATGAAAGCGCCATTGCCGCATTTGACATCAAGAACCAGACCGCTAAGCCCGGCGGCAAGTTTTTTGGAAAGTATGGATGCGGTTATAAGTGGAACACTTTCCACCGTGGCCGTCACATCGCGCACGCCATAAAACCGCTTGTCAGCAGGAGCAAGATCAGCGGTCTGGCCAATTATCGCACAGCCGATCTGTTTTGTAACACGGTGAAACAGTTGATTGTCCGGCTGACTGACATAGCCGGGGATGGAATCGAGTTTGTCGAGTGTTCCGCCGGTATGGCCTAGTCCGCGCCCGGAAATCATCGGTACGAAGCCACCACAGGCGGCAATCACAGGGGCGAGCATAAGCGAGACATTGTCACCCACACCACCGGTGGAATGTTTGTCCAGCACAGGCCCGTCAAGGTCGCTCCAGTCCAGAACAGTCCCTGAATCGCGCATTGCACGGGTCAGGGCAACGGCTTCCTGTCGGTTCATCCCGTTGAAGTACGTTGCCATGGCAAAGGAGCCAATCTGCCCTTCTGTAATAGTTTCCTGCGTGATTCCATCTACGAAAAAGGCGATCTCATCGGGATGCAAAGCATCCCCATCGCGCTTCCTTCGAATGATTTCCTGCGGGAGGAATGTCTTGGTCAACCTGTCGCTCGCTGGTTTGCGCCTTGATTGGCCAAATATAGGCCATTGGCTACAAATTCACAGGCCTGCAATGCAAGAGATGACCAAAGTTTGTGGCAAAGCCTTGGGCTGTGTTAAATTACGTCCAAACTTTCAGAACTTCGTGGAGTAGATATGTCCGGCTTGCTGGTGAGGCCAACAAAATCTGTTGGCAAAGTCATTGACATTACCCCTGAGAACGCAAGGAGCGCACTCGCGCCGAACTGGAGTTATGTGGGATTTGGTCTTTACCATCTTGATGCTGGAGACAGTGTACGGGAATTGACCGGCAGCAATGAGGTCATGCTGGTGATAGTCGAAGGAAAGGCCGAACTTGCAGCCCATGAACAGGAGTTCGGTGTCTGTGGGGACCGCATGGATGTGTTTGAACAAAGCAAACCAACCTGCCTCTACGTGCCAAACTCGAGTCATTGGTCTGCAAAAGCCATAAGCAATTGCGTGTTGGCTGTTTGCGCCGCTCCTGGTAAATCCGGACATCCTGTCCGATTGATCAAGCCAGAAGAGATTGGCAGTGAAATTCGAGGCAGGGGCGCCAATATTCGCCATATTCACCCCATCGCCATGGAAGACACCGACGTAGCCGACAGCCTGTTGGTTACAGAGGTTTTCACTCCAGCAGACAATTGGTCGTCCTATCCGCCCCATCGCCATGACGAAGATGATTTCCCGCATATGACCTATCTGGAGGAAACATATTATCACCGGCTCAACCCGACTCAGGGCTTTGGTTTTCAACGGGTGTTCACGGATGATGGTTCACTGGACGAATCAATGGCGGTGCAAAATGGTGATGTGGTGCTCGTGCCGCGCGGCCATCATCCTTGCGGCGCACCTCACGGTTATCAAATGTACTATCTCAATGTCATGGCCGGTCCGCTGCGCAAGTGGCGCTTTGAGAACCATCCTGATCACGAATGGATCGTCGAGCGGGATGCTGCAATGGGGGACAGTGATTGAGTTCGACTCAACTCTGATGGAAGGCCAGCCACAGGAAATTGATGCCTCCTAGCACCGTTAGAACATCAACGGCGAAAGCGTGCCGACCATCGGTTAACTTGCGCAGCACATAACGCCCAATCATGTTTCCCGGTATGGTGACCAGACCGACATAAACACCCAGAAGTAGATATTGGGTATCGAGTAATTGCGTGGTGGAGAAGACCGAAACACGCGTTACATTCGTGGTGAGGGCGATAGCAGCAAGCGTTCCAACAAAGGCCTGTCTGGACAATCCATAACCCAGCATGAAGGGGATCAGCAGCATGCCACTGCCTATGGATGCACCGGACAATGCTCCATAAACTGCCCCTACACCCGTCAGGCTTTTTTTGGTGGTCTTGATTTGTCTTGAACTTGCCCATCGGCGCAGCGGGATAGAAAACAAGACGACTAGCCCTAAAACTATGGCCAGCATGGAAGATGACATTTTGCCATAGAGCCAGGCGGCGAGAATGATGCAGGGGGTCGCTGGGAGAACTACGGCCCAGAAAACATCCGCCTTGAAGTTCTGACGGTTGAGGAACATGCGAGAAGAATGGCTGATCAACAGGGCGACACTCATGATGGGAACAACCGGCTTAACACCAATCAATCCCGCCAATACAGCCGTCATCAGGAATCCGCCGGCTACACCGGTTGCGCCATGAATTGCAGATGTCACCAGAGCGGCTACCCCGATTGCCAGCATCATGGGGAGCCCGAGATCGGTGATAATGGTCAGCAAATTGATGAGATCCGGGATTGGCAGTTGTAAGTCAGGTCTTAAAGAGACATGCCCTGCCAATCAAGCAGGCAGGTATTACGCCTGTTCAGCCGAGAGCTGGACGTATGCGTCGATACCGTTGATCAGGTGATAAAAGGTGCTGGCCGGGACGGTTTGAGTAGCGGGACGCCCTCGAGGATCAACCACGTCAATCCACATGCCCGTTGGAGCGGGCTGCAGAAAGTATTTCCAGATGCGTTGAGCGCAACGATTTGCTTCATCGCTCAGGTGAGGTCTGCCATTGGCGGCCAGCGTGCTCACACAAGTCAGATATTCGGTCTGCATCCAGCAGCGGCTCTTCATGTTTGTTGGCTTGCCAACAGCATCCACAACGCCATAGGCGAGGCCGGTTACGGGATCTGTACCCAAGGCTTTGGCTGTGTTGAAAAGGCCGTTGATTTCGTCGATTTTTGCTGTGCCAGTCAACTGGGCATGTTTGATCAGCAAATGGGTCCATTCAAAATGATGTCCGGGCTCAAACAGATCGGGCCCCGTTGGTCCGAAGTACAATTCTGCATCGAAATATTCTCCCAGCATCAATGATTTGCGATCATAGAAACGGGATTTGAACAGGTTCACAATGGCCGTGGCCTGTTCAAGACAGGCGCTACCCCCCGTCGCTTCATAGCAGGCCATGAAAGCTTCCAGAAGATGCATATGAGGGTTGGACCGTCGGGGCAATTTCCTCGCAGAATCCTCGAAATAGCCGCAGAATTCTCCACCTGGCAACGTGCAAATCTGAGCCTCGATCGCCATTTTTGCGCGATCCATAAGTCCAGAGGGCAGTTTGGTGCCGACTTTCTCCGCTTGCGACAATGCCAGAAGGACAAAGGCGTGATCATAGACATCCTCATTGTGGTCCAGAACTCGGGACTGTGCATCGAATGTCTTGTGCCAACCGCCTTGTGGGGCAACAGGGCTGTTTGTCAAGAAGTCTAGACCGAGTTGTATGGCTGCGGTTGTGTCGCCTTGCCATCCCATCTCACTTGCTTTTGCAAACGTGTAAATTTGTCGTGCCATGGTACGCAGGCGCTTGTCCGCGCCAGTGCTGTTGCCCTGAAAGTCCACAACTTCATGAAATCCGCCATGGTTCTGATCCATGCCTTTGTGGGTCCAGAAGGGAAGGGCCTGTCCAAACAGCCAATCCTGCATCTTGGAAACCAGTGGAAGGTGAGGCCCAGCTGCATGGGAAATCCATGGAGTGAATTGAGATTCCAGATGATTGTTGGACTCCAAACTGGAAACAATGGTTCGTATTTCTTCAGACCGTTCAAGCGGAGCAATCAGCGTGGCATCAGGCGTTGCAACGACCGCAAGATCGTTCACGCCGATGGCTGAGATCAAAGGTCCTTCGCTATGGAACAGATTATTGCTGCACTCATGTAGTATGATATCACCGTGAGTGCAGTTTCTGCTTTCATCCGCCTCGTTCAATTCTTTTAGCGAGTTGAAAGATCCGACGTCGTGCCAATCAAATATGGCGCGCACGACAGTGACATTGGTCGCGTGTTCCATGACAGCATAATCAATGGAGTTGGAGGGAACAGTTTTGAACGTTTCAGGGTCCAGCCAGGTGATACCGTTCTTTTTTTTGGATGCCTGAACTGCTTCTTTTGAGGTCTGCAAGATCTCAGGCGCATACTGTTGCAGGGCTTCAAGCATGGTTGAAGCCCTGAACAGGAAGATGCCGGCATTCCATAGGTGCTGACCCGACTGCAGATACTGATAGGCCGTTTCAAGAGTTGGTTTTTCGCGAAAACTTTTGACTCTGGAAACATCAGCCTTTTGAGCCGCTTCAATGTAGCCATAGCCCGTTGCGGGGGACGTTGGTTCAATGCCGAAGACGACAATCTGGCCAGAATTGGCAGCGTCCAATCCACTGGTGATTGCCGCCGAAAACCGCTCAACAGGCCGTATCACATGATCAGATGGTAAAATCAGAAGAAGGGGATCGCCGTCGGCCTCGTCCATCGCATCCAGACAGGCAATCGCAACTGCAGCCCCTGTGTTTCTTCCAAACGGCTCCAGCACCATGGAGCAAAATGTGCCGGGGCTGTCCTGTCTGACCGCCTCCATGTTTGCATGTTGCTGTTGCCCTCCCATAAAATTTATCGAAACCGAAACATCCGTCAGATCAAGCTCCGCCACCCGGCGGGTAGTTGCGCCAAGCATGGTGTGAGGGCCGCTCAATTGCAGATTTTGTTTGGGATTGTCCTGCCGCGACAAAGGCCAAAGTCGTGTACCACCTCCACCGCACATGATGTATGCGCATAGCGAGTTTGTCGCTAGTTGGGCACTGTCGCGTGCTGACATAAGTATACTACCTCTTGACCAGGAGACCGGTGATGGTGGTTGGCTCTGTTTGGATAATCTTTATTCCAAGTTTGCTTGATCGCGGTTTAGCGGGCACGCAGCCTTGGGTCCAGAGCATCTCGCAGGCCGTCACCAATATAGTTTACGCTCAGCACTGTTAAAGATATGGCAAGGCCAGGCCAGATTACACGCTCGGGGTATTGCTGGAGATAATCAACAGAATCAAACAGCAGGCGGCCCCAAGTGGGGAAATCCGGCGGAAAGCCAAGTCCGAGAAAACTCAGAGCACTTTCAGTGATGATTGCATTGGCGATACCCAATGTTGCTGACACCATGATGGGCGAAAGCACATTGGGCAGGACATGACGCGTGATCATGCGACGTGGCGGCGTGCCGATTGAGCGGGCCGCGAGCACAAATTCTCGCTCCTTAAGTGCAAGAACATCACCACGCACGATGCGGGCGGTCTGCATCCAGCTGGTAATGCCGATTGCCGAAACCATCAAAATAAAGATTCCGCCTTCTGGCCCAAAAACGGAATTCAGGCTTTCGCGAAACAGCATGATGATGACCAGTAGCAGGGGCAGCAGGGGCAGAGCCAGAAACAGGTCCGTCAGCCGCATCAGCGGACCGTCAAGAGATTTGAAATATCCGGCAACCACACCGACCAGCGTACCAAATAGCAAGGCCAGCAACATCGCCGTGATGCCCACGGCCATGGAAACCTGCCCACCGGCCATCATTCGGGCAAAGGTGTCCCTGCCCAATTGATCGGTGCCGAAGGGATGGGCCAGGCTCGGACCGGAGTTTCTTGCGCGGATGTCGATATAGGTAGGGTCAATGGTCCACAACAGTGGTCCGATGATAACGAACAGGAGGATGAACACGAAGAAGAACATGCCGACCATGGCGCCCTTGTGCGCCTTGAACTGATCCCAGATATCCAGCCATTGCGTCCGGGCGGGTCGCTTCAAATCGTCATTCAACTGCGGAGAATTCTGGCTCACATCAGTCATAGCGAATCCTCGGATCAAGCAAGCCATACAGGACATCAGCAATCAGGTTGAACAGGACGATGAGGACTGCAAACATGAATGTTAGCGTTTGCACAGTGGGTACATCACCTGCCTGAATGGATATGATGAGCAATTGGCCGAGGCCGTTTACCTTGAAAACCTGTTCTGTGATGATGGCGCCGCCGAAAATGGCCGGAACCCCAAGTGCAATCACGGTAATGACTGGTATCATCGAATTGCGTAGAACATGGACGAGTACGACAACCTTCTCGCTGAGTCCCTTGGCGCGCGCCGTGCGTACATAGTCCTGATTGAGCTTGTCGAGCATGGAGGCTCGCAGAAAGCGGCTGATTTGGGCCGTGGTTTGCAGGGCGAGGACCATGACGGGCATGATCATCTGCTTGAATTGGATAACGAAACCGTCCCAGTCGGTGACGACGTGGGTTGTGTCATATATAGAGGGCAACCATCCCAACTGGACGGAGAAAATCACGATGACCAGAACTCCGCTGAAAAACGGAGGAACGGAAAATCCGATCATAGAGACAAATGTGCCCGCCTGATCGAATATGGAATATTGCCTATAGGCGGATATGATCCCGATCGGCAGGGCGATAAGGATACCGACAAGATATGACGTGCCGACCACGATAAGGGTTTGTGGCATGCGCTGGATTACAATATCCATGACCGGCGACCGGGTTTGATATGATATGATGCGTTGGCCGATATCGAAATTGGTTCCGAATATTTGGTTCGACCAGTAGAGCGGCTCGGAAATCATCAATTGCTTCAGCCATAGCCCGAACTGAACCATGAGGGGCTGATTGACCCCCAGTGACTCGCGGATCTTTTCACGGACTTCCGGTGGAATTGTCAATGGCAGGTTGGCGGTGGGATCGGATGGGGACAGTTTTACGATAAAGAATATGACAAGGCTGATGA
>JBPCWM010000257.1:0-3571 GCA_051009515.1 Rhizobiaceae bacterium
GGCTTCGGTATCAGGGCACAGCGGATGGAAACTGCGTAAGTTCTCATTCGAGTGGTTCTATCCCGTTTTCTTTGCCGTGATGATGACCATCGTTGCTCTCAAGCACTCCATGTGGCGGGATTGGCAGGACCAGTCGCCAGCGAAGCGTAGGTTTGGGATATTCCTGGATTGTGCTCTCGTATTCATGGCTTTCACAATTTCGCTGACCTATCTGATCGAAATCGAATCCATCTGTCTGATCGACAGGATAAACGGGGATCGCGCCCGGTTGATTGAGGACAGTCTGGCAGCTGCTGCTGCGTTCAACGAGAGCCTTGGTTTACCTGCGCCAACAACAGTGGAGGACCCGCAATGCGTGAACACGACCGGTGGTTGGCTCGTGTTGATCGTCGGCCTCGCGATCGTTGTTTTCCTTTCTTACAACGTCAAGGTATGGGGTCTGCCACTGGTATTCGTGGCCATTGTGATGTCAGCCTACACAATAATCACCGTTCTGGTCTGGTATGCATATGGCGTTGAGGACATTAACAAGTATCTCGTAACTAAGCTGGCGGGCGAACCGCGGTTGCTGGCGGACGGCAGGCCACGGGTGCACGATGTTTTGGTGAACAATTCGTCTGGTCTGCTAGGGCGGTTCATGGATATTGTGCTGAATACGATCTTTCCCTATCTCGTGCTTGGCTCCCTGTTTGGCAGTTCGGCAGGCGGCAAATCCCTGATCAAGCTGGCTTTTCGCTGGACACGCAATCTGCGGGGTGGACCGGCCCATGCGGCGATTGTTTCTTCCGCGATGTTTGGAACAATATCCGGCGGACCCATCGTTAACGTGCTCTCAACCGGTGTTCTCACAATTCCGATGATGATCAAGCGGTGCTTTTCGAAAGTGTTTGCCGGTGGTGTTGAGGCCGCTGCTTCGTCAGGTGGATCGATCATGCCTCCTGTCATGGGAGTGGCCGCCTTTGTGTTGGCATCGCTTACGGCCGTGCCCTATTCAAGCGTGATCATTGCCGCGCTTGTGCCCGCCATTGCCTATTTCTTTTGCCTGTTTCTTTCGGCGGTCTTTCAGTCACGCAAACAGAATATCACGGCGATTGGTGAAATCACCGAAGACATGATCCTTGATCGCCAGGACTATCTCAATCTGGCAATGATCTTTGGCCCGATCCTGCTGATTCTGTTTTTGTTGCTGACACCAAAAGATGCTATTGGCTGCGGCTTGTTGGGCGGTATTTTTGGTGCTGAGCGCACAATCACGGAAGCTGGCTGTCAGGTGCAGAGCCTGAGCTGGTTTCAACTGGCAGTGCAGAACTCCGCAGGTTCTGCCGGTGCTGCCGGTTGGTGGGCCGTAATGCTGTTGCTTGTGCTGCTTTTTGTTGATCCTGACGTGCGGGCTCGGCCGAAGAAGATCGTCGATGCATTGTCGCAGGCAGGGGTTTTGATTTCCACGCTCTATTTGATGTTCCTGGCCGTCTCGATCATCGATTTCTGCCTGTCCTTCACAGGTCTTCCCGTTTTTCTGGCGCTCGATGTTTTGGAATGGCTGAACGGACTGAACCTGGGTGGCGGTGGTTCCTATTTCTTCCAGTTCCTTGCCCTGCTTATGACCATGTTGCTCGCGGTTCTGCTCGGTATGGGTATGCCTGCCGTCCCGGCTTACATAAATGCGGCTTTGTTGATGGGCCCGGTTTTGGCAGGCCTTGGTCTTTCGTTGTTCACCGCACATATGTTCATTTTTTACTTTGCCGTGGCCAGTGCAATTACACCTCCTGTGGCCCTTGCCGCTTTCGCAGCCGCGACCATCACCAAGGCCGAACCCATGGCAACAGGCTTCTCTGCTGTAAAGTCCGGTGTTGTGATCTTCATTGTGCCGTTTGTCTTTGCGTTTTATCCCGAACTTCTGCTGATCCAAGAAGCAATCCTTGATCCCATGCAGCCCAGTGGCACTGCGTTTCTGCCAGGATATGATGGCCAGTTCCATTTGGCTTCACTTGCCATCTTAATCGCCCGGCTGGTGCTGGCGCTTTATCTGCTGTCCTCTGCGTTGTCGGCCTTTGATCGCTATTCATTGGCTTCATGGGAGATCGCTGCAAGATTACTGCTCGCACTACTATTGATGGTTTCAATTGATGCTGTATGGATGGGGGCTGTTGTGGCGACCGGGGCCATGATGTTCATTCATTATCGTTCGCGCTCAATTGTGCCTGCCGCCTGACCGGTCGTGAACCGTATAGTCGCGGCAGAGGACGAACCCATCGCCTGACTTGATGCTGGTGTTTGGGCTAATTTTGCCCCACCGTTGTGAACCTTGTGCCTTGTCTTTGGAGGGACGAATGACCAAAAACCAATCGCCTCTGGTGGACCGATATGGAGCGGATGCAGCCAGCCTGGAACTGCGCCCGGAGTATTCAAAGCTGCAAGACATGTTGAGCCGCGGGTCTTGTCGATCCTTCCAGCCCGACCCGGTTGATTTCAACCTGATCCGGCTTTTATGCGCAACCGCGCTTGCCTCCCCCACAAAAAGCGATTTGCAACAGCGAGACATTGTTGTCTTGCGTGACGACGCCTTGAGATCTGAAATTGCTAAACTGGTGAGTGCCCAAAGCTGGGTTGCAGAAGCGCCTTGTCTGCTGGTGTTTTGTGGTAATAACCAACGACAGCGGCGGTTGCATGAACTGCGCGGGCATCCATTCGTGAACGATCATCTCGACGCCTTTTTCAATGCTGCCGTTGATGCGGGTATTGCCTTGTCGGCTTTCGTGACGGCTGCGGAAGCTGCGGGGCTTGGATGTTGTCCGATCAGCGCACTCAGAAATGAATCGCAAAAGATCAGTGACCTGTTGAACCTGCCACAGTTTGTGTATCCGGTTGCCGGCCTGGGCGTCGGCTATCCAGCAGAAGATCAGGCGAAGATCAGTCCGAGGTTGGCGCTGGGTGCGACTGTTCATTTTGATCGCTATGACGCGGACAATATCGATGATCAAATTGCAGCGTACGACGAACGCAGAAACAACCAGATGCGCTATTACAATCAACGGGCCCCCATTGTTTTTGGAACTTCCATGTCCTATGGCTGGTCCGAAGACAAAGCCCGACAATATGCCCAGCCGGAAAGGCAGGATTTTGGAGCGTTCATTCGTTCTAAAGGATTCAATTTGACCTGATCTCAATCGGATGAGGCAGATCTGTCCTGCCTAAGTCAGATTGTGAGGATATGTGGGATGAATGTTGCGATAATCCTGGATAGCGAATTTTTGGTTTGTGAAGGAGCGCAGTCTCGATACTGGTGTGGACCCTTGGACCCAGATCCAATAATCGTTCAATATGGAGCTATAAAAATTGGATTATCCGACGATTTTCCAATAATTGACAAACTGAGAGTATTTATCAAGCCAATTGACCGCTTTGGAAACCTATATCCTCTGGATCCAGCGTTCGTTGCACTGGCCGGAATCACTGAGGACATCGTGGCTGAAAAAGGTGTAGGTCTAAAAAGTGCGCTCAACTCATTGGATGAATTTTCCGAAGGGTCGTCCTTTTGGTCCTGGGGGAAAGACGAATTCAATACAATAGC
>JBPCWM010000258.1:0-3374 GCA_051009515.1 Rhizobiaceae bacterium
TCTCAACACCCTCCTGGGTGTCGAACTCATGTGCGCTGCACAGGGCATTGAGTTCAGGGCACCTCTCACCACCAGTCAAACGTTGCAGGACTGCATGAAACTGATCCGCAGTGTGGTTCCGAAAATAGAACAGGATCGATACATGGCAACCGATATGACCGCTTCTGCCAAGCTGGTCGCAGACGGATCGCTGATCGAGATTGCCAACTTACAATTCTATGTCACCGGCAGCGCCGTTTGAGGCATCAACCACAGGGAAATGGGATCGAAAATCATGACAAATCCACGCCATAACCAGCGCGATGTCTATCCCGACACCGGGCCAAACCTGTCGGCCAAAAGTTGGCTGACGGAAGCCCCTATGCGCATGCTGATGAACAATCTGCATCCCGATGTAGCGGAAAACCCCCACGAACTTGTTGTTTATGGCGGTATCGGACGGGCGGCCCGTACCTGGGATGACTTCGATAAGATGGTAGCCACCCTGAAAACCCTTGAAGATGATGAGACAATGCTGGTTCAGTCAGGCAAGCCAGTGGGAGTTTTTCGCACGCACAAGGATGCGCCGCGTGTGCTGATTGCCAATTCAAATCTGGTTCCGCACTGGGCCACCTGGGACCATTTCAACGAGTTGGATAAACGTGGCCTGGCCATGTACGGGCAGATGACTGCCGGATCATGGATCTATATCGGCACACAGGGCATTGTGCAGGGCACATATGAAACATTCGTCGAAGCGGGGCGCCAACATTATGGAGGTGACCTGAGCGGCCGCTGGATATTGACCGGCGGACTTGGTGGCATGGGGGGCGCTCAGCCCTTGGCTGCTGTCATGGCCGGAGCCTGCTGCCTGGCTGTGGAGTGTGATGAAACACGCGCCGATTTCCGCTTGCGCACCCGCTATGTGGATGAAAAAACTCACTCACTTGATGAAGCCCTGTCCATGATCAAGCGATGGACGGCTGCAGGTGAGGCTAAATCCGTGGGGCTGATCGGCAATGCGGCCGATGTCTTTCCTCAACTGGTGAAGCGCAGCATCCGGCCAGACATTGTAACCGACCAAACCAGCGCTCATGACCCGGTCCATGGCTATCTGCCACGAGGGTGGAGCGTTGCTGAGTGGCGCACAAAGCAGGAAAGCGACCCTAAATCCGTTGAAAGGGCGGCGCGAGACTCAATGAAAATTCAGGTCAAAGCCATGGTGGACTTCTGGAATGACGGCGTGCCGACGCTCGACTATGGCAACAATATCCGCCAGATGGCGCTCGAAGAAGGTCTGGATAATGCCTTTGCCTTTCCGGGCTTTGTTCCAGCCTATATTCGACCGCTATTTTGCCGTGGGATCGGACCATTTCGCTGGTGCGCACTCTCTGGAGACCCGCAAGATATATACAAGACCGATGCCAAGGTGAAGGAACTTGTCAATGATGCGCACCTTCACAAATGGCTGGACATGGCCCGCGAACGCATCTCATTTCAGGGACTGCCTGCACGTATCTGCTGGGTAGGGCTGGGCGTGCGTCACAAGCTGGGTCTCACATTCAATGAGATGGTGAGAAACGGTGAGTTGTCCGCACCTGTCGTGATCGGACGAGATCATCTGGATTCCGGTTCTGTTGCCTCTCCCAATCGCGAGACTGAATCCATGAAGGATGGATCGGATGCAGTGTCCGACTGGCCGCTGCTTAATGCATTACTGAACACAGCCTCTGGTGCAACATGGGTTTCACTGCACCATGGCGGCGGTGTCGGCATGGGCTTTTCACAACATTCCGGCATGGTGATCTGTTGTGATGGATCGAAAGAAGCTGACGAGCGTCTTGCAAGGGTCCTGTGGAATGATCCGGCAACCGGTGTAATGCGCCATGCAGACGCTGGCTATGACATTGCCCTTGATTGCGCACGCGATCACCAGCTCAACCTGCCCGGCATTCTATAGCAGGCCGCCCTTCACCGAGATATTGACGCGAATCCTTACAAGCTAGTCGCTTTTTGAGAAGGCGGCCGTTTCATCCTATCTAGAGTTAAAGATGGGCGAAGGAGTAAGAGAATGGTACTGCAAGCCGCTATCCCAATTGCGCGGAGGAAGTTGTCATGTCGGCCAGCGAAAACAACCCCCTTGAGGATGTTCTTGAGCCTGTGAACAGTGCAAAAGGCCTGCCAAACGAGCATTATGTGAGCGAAGATGTTTTCCAGCAGGAGAAACGATCCGTTCTTTTCGCCAATTGGTCCGGCATAGGTTTTGGCAAGGATGTGCCAGAAACGGGTGACGCCAAGCCTGTGAAATTTTTGGGAATGCCTCTGTTGATCGTGCGTGACAAGGACGGATCGATTGGTGTGTTCCAGAACACCTGCCGCCATCGTGGCATGATTCTGGTGGAAGAGCCAAAAAAGATTACAGGGGCCATTCGATGCCCCTATCACAGCTGGTGCTATGCGCTGAATGGCAACCTCGTATCCACGCCCCATGTCGGTGGACCGGGCCACAATACACATGGCGATATCAAGCGGGATGAACTCGGCCTTATCCGGGTCCGCTCTCACGTCTGGCGGGATGTCATATTTGTCAACATATCCGGCACAGCTCCACAATTCAGTGATTATGCAAGTGATTTGATCGAGCGTTGGAAAGAATTCGACCAACCGCTGCGTTCAGGTGGCGCCAGTTCTTCGATCAAACTTGAGGTAAGAACCAATTGGAAACTAGCCGTGGAAAACTACTGTGAGAGTTACCATCTCCCATGGGTCCATCCAGGCCTGAACTCCTATTCACGGCTGGAAGACCACTACAATATCGAAAAACCCATGCTCTATAGCGGTCAGGGTACGCTGGTCTATCGTCAACTCAAAGGTGAGAACGGGTCCACGTTCCCTGATTTTGATGAACTGTCATCAAAATGGGATGAAGGTGCTGAATATATTGCCCTGTATCCCAATGTTCTGTTTGGCGTGCATCGCGACCATGCATTTGCAATCGTGCTGGAACCTGTAAGGGTGGATGAGACCCGCGAGCATATCGAGATTTATTATCCTGAGTCTGAAGCGGATATGGAACAGGGCGACGCCCTGAAACAAGCCAATGCCAAGCAATGGAAGGAAGTATTTGAAGAAGACATTTTTGTGGTCGAAGGTATGCAAAAAGGCCGCCACGGACATTTGTTCGATGGTGGCAAATTCTCACCAGTCATGGATGGCCCGACCCATAATTTCCATTATTGGGTTGCCAGCAAGATGAAGACCGAAAACCAGTTGACCTGACCTGTACTGATTGATCACTTGGAAACACTCGATCCAGATACAGAAAACCAACTTGAAGCAGCGCTAATGAAGGCGCATGCCGACGACAACCGATATGACTTGATCAACCTTTACAC
>JBPCWM010000259.1:0-2918 GCA_051009515.1 Rhizobiaceae bacterium
GCTTTTATGTGACCGAATTGATCGGCCAGGGGGTCAATCTGATCACGGGGGATTATTCGCGCGGAGCCAGCGGATTCTGGATCGAAAATGGTCAAATCACTTTTGCTGTCAGCGAAGTGACCATCGCGGGGAATCTCAAGGATATGTTTGCCAGACTGGAACCGGCCAATGATCTGGACAGGCGATATGGGACAAATGCGCCTACGATACTGATCGAGGATATGACCATTGCTGGCAAGTAAAGACCTCGAGGCCGACCATAGCCTGCTTTTGGAATTGGGCCAGGAGGCGGGCAAGATTGCCATGCAATGGTTTGGCAAGGAACCTGAAGTCTGGATGAAGGAAGGTCAGTCACCCGTATCAGAAGCAGATTTCGCTGTTGACCGGTTTTTGCAAGAGGAATTGCTGAAAGCCAGACCTGACTATGGCTGGTTGTCCGAAGAGACAGACGATAACAAGGAAAGACTAACGAGCCGCCGGGTATTTGTTGTGGACCCGATAGATGGTACGCGCGGGTTCATAAAGGGTGAGCAGCAATGGTGTGTATCAATCGCCGTTGTTGAAGCTGGGCGTCCGCTCGTTGGCATTTTGGAATGCCCGGCCCTGCAACAAACCATTACGGCAGCCGCTGGTGAAGGGGCCTGGAGCAATGGTAAAAAACTTGGAGTTCGCAAGCCGGAAAACGAACGCCCACTGCGCGCGACCGGCCCCCGCAGTTTTTTGTCCCAGGCTGACACTGTCCTGCCACGCAAGGTTGAAAAGATGCGTTTTGTTCCTTCGCTGGCCTATCGTATTGCCATGATCGCAACCGGTTTTGCAGACTTGTCGTTGGCGCGGGCCAATGCGAAGGATTGGGATTTGGCTGCCGCTGATCTGATTGCCCATGAAAGCCGGGCCTGTTTGACGGATATGGAGGGGACCATGCCAATCTACAACAAGCCCGAGGTGCGACACGGAGCGTTGCTGGCTTGCCCGGTAGCGGACCACAAGGATATGCTTGATCTGGCCCGCGAGGCGATGAATAACGCTCAGTGATTCGGGAATCGGTCATTTAAATTTGCTTTTTCTTACCAAAAGTCTTTCAGGAGCCCACCATGAACAAACCCACCGAAAAGAAACAACTTCTCCACCTTGTTTTTGGCGGAGAACTCGACAGCCTGGACGGCGTGACATTCAGAAATTTGGACGAGTTGGACATTGTTGGCATTTATCCCGACTTTGCATCCGCCAAGGAGGCCTGGCGCGCCAAGGCCCAGTCCACAGTTGACAATGCACATATGCGCTATTTCGTTGTGCACATGCATAGGTTTCTTGATCCTGAAAATGCCTGATTTTTCAGTCAGATTGGTAGCGTGAACTCAATGGGCAGGACAGTTTATTGACCGATATATGGGCCCATACGACTCTGAAACTCTATCGCGGATTCGGATCACTTGTGTATCCGTTTTCCGGTGCTTTCCTGCGCCTGCGTGCCAAGAAGGGCAAGGAGGACCACACGCGTCGTGGCGAGCGCTATGGATATGCAAGTTGGGACCGTCCAGACGGCCCGTTGGTGTGGCTCCACGCGGCCAGTGTTGGAGAGTCGCTGGCCATTATGCCCCTGATCAAGCGCATGGAAAGTTTTGGCATCAATCTTGTTCTGACAACCGGTACAGTAACATCTGCCAGTGTCGCCAAGGACCGGATTTCGGAGCGGACCATCCATCAATATGTGCCTATGGACATGCGCCGTGCAGTGGGGCGCTTTCTCGATCATTGGCAACCGGATCTCGCGATATTTGCAGAATCCGAAATTTGGCCGACGACCATCCAGGAACTGGCGCGGCGCAATATTCCTCAGATTCTCGTCAATGCACGCATGTCGGATCGGTCCAACAAACGCTGGTCGAAAAGGCCGGGTCTGGCGCAGGCCATATTTGGAAACCTGTCTCATGTATTGGCGCAATCGGAAGTCGACGGGCAGCGGTTCCGCGATCTTGGTGCTCCTTGGGTTACGGTTGTCGGCAATCTCAAGATTGATGTAGGGACGCCGAAGGCCGACGCGAAAGCGCTGGAAAAACTTCGCGCTTCCATTGGGAAACGCCCCACATGGATTGCGGTCAGCACTCATCATGGTGAGGAGGCCAGCGTTGCCGAAGCTCACAAACTTCTGGCTGCCCATGTGCCCGAAATCCTGACCATCCTGGTCCCACGCCATCCCGACCGTTCACTCGAAGTCCAGTCAGCACTGCAAGAGCAGGGGTTGAAGACGGTTACGCGCAGCTCCAAAGGCCCGATCAAGCCCGATACCAATGTGTTTCTTGGCGATACGATTGGTGAAATGGGGCTTTATCTGGCGCTCTCCGACATTGCCTTCATGGGCAAGTCACTAAAGTCCCAGGGCGGGCAGAATCCGATTGAACCCGTTATGACCAATACGGCAATTTTGTCGGGTCGATTTGTACAGAATTTCCGGGATACCTATCAGGCTTTGCTGGAATCCGGGGGGGCAAGGCTGGTGCGTGACGAAAAAATGCTCGCTGGACATGTTCTGCATCTGTTGCGCAATCGAAAAGACCTTGAATCCATGCAGACCGCGGCCCGTCAAACGGTTGAAAGCATGGCAGGGGCGTTGGATCGTTCCGTCGATGCGCTTGACCCCTATATAATGCCGCTGCGCGTCAAAGCTGGCTTGGAACGGCGAAAGGTGGTCCCGCAAACGCCCGCCACAGCAGTCACCAAGCCTGTAGATGCCAAGAATAAAGGCGAGTAGGGCTGATGGCTGAAGCGCCGTCATTTTGGTTCTCTCGCCCCGGCATCGCGGCCTGGGCGCTGGGCCCGCTGGCCGCGATCTACGGAACCATTGCTTCGCGCAGAATGCAGCAGCCTGCTTCTGCACAAACCAACATCCCTGTTTTTTGTGTTGGCAATCTCATAGC
>JBPCWM010000260.1:0-24488 GCA_051009515.1 Rhizobiaceae bacterium
TACGAAGTCGTAAGTCCTGAGATAAAGCCATAACAGTTCCTCCTGACACCTTGAATCAGAAGAAATCAAGTCCGTAAACTGCCCTACGATTCTAAACTCGCCGGAAGTGCTCTAGAAAAACACGCAGGCCATCATCTTCGTGATGAAGTATGCGTTGATGCCTTGACTCAGCCCGGTTCAAATTCCGAATGGCGAAGGCGCGCACCTTTCGGCGAACACCCTTCATCTCGATGGATTCCCGCTCCTCCACTTCCACACTGTCACGCACCAGAACCAGCGTTTCGTTGGAGATAAGAATTCCTCCCGGATCGGCAGCGGATTCTAGCCGGGCAGCAATATTAACCTCCGCACCGATGATCGTGTAATCCATGCGCTCATCAGAACCGAAGTTGCCGACATTGCAATACCCGGTATTGATACCAACCCGCATCTCCAGTGGCACGTCATATCCCTGGTTTTTCCATCGGACAGCAAGGTCCTTCATGCGTGTCTGCATTTCCATGGCCATATTCACACAGGCACGGGCATCTTCCTGAACCCCCAGTGATTTGGGATCGCCGAAAAAAATGACCATGGCGTCGCCGATGAATTTATCAATCGTGGCGCCATGGCGAATTGCAATGTTGGACATTTCGGTAAAATAGGAATTGAGAATATAAGTCAAATCTTCCGGCTGAAGTTGCGACGAAATGTTGGTAAAGTCTTTCAGATCGGAAAAGAAAACAGTCAGTTTCTTGCGCTCTGTTGCGATGGAAACCTCATGATTGCCACTAAAAATGGAATCGTAGATTTGTGGAGACAAGTACTTGGAAAGTTGATGCGACAGGCTTTCCAACTGCTTTGTTCTTTCAGCAACAGTGATGAAATTATGGGACAGGGATTGCGCCATTGTCTGGAATGACCCTGACAAGGTTTTCACCTCCTCAAGTCGGCTACCAGGCACGTCGATAGTCAATCCGCTTTCTATATCATCTGCCAATGACTTACTCACGCGCCCCAATTGGACAAGCGGCACGGAAAAGGCGTTGCTGACGGCAATGGCAACAAGAATCGAAAAGCCCGTCAATACGATCAGCACCATGAATGACTTGAAGTTGTATTCATGCAGGGAGTTGACCAATGCAGCTGCAGACCGCTCAACAAGCACCGCATGGATGGGATCTGCCCCTTCAACCTGTTGTTCGTGGACATAATAGGCCCCACGCCTCCAATTCATCAGGGACGCCGTACCACGCTCCGGCAACCAAACCTCTACCCCATCGGTATTACGAATGAGACTTCCGGTGGAAATTGAGCGAATTTCTCCTGTACTGCGCAGCAGCTTGTTTTCCTGATCCAGAAAACCAACCGTCAGCTGCCAGCTCTTCGGCAACTGGTGGACAAGATCGACTACACCATCCTGCTTTTCAGAAATGAATTGCTCCCTTTGCCGCAAATCCAAACCTTGCAACTGGGTGGACACAATAGTGGAAATCAGCTTCAGGTTTTGCATTATGGCGATTTCCTTATCCGACTTCACCTGTCGGGTTTCCAGGGCAATCAGCACAATGCCTGGAACAAGAATACTCACCAGCATGACGTTGAACAATCCGCTTGCAAGCGAGGCGCCACGCCCTTTTTTTTCCGCCGCCCTGATCCCGATCACGATCAACATGGCAATCGCGCTGTTGAGGATACCGTTCACCGCCTGTTTGAGGGCGATCATCGTGCTCATGGGATGCGGCAGGCCCAGCTGGATCCAGTAAAAGAACAAGACAAGCGGAATTCCAAGAACCGCCCAATAGGCAGCATCAACCAACGTCAGTTGATTCACCCGGTGGCGCAACAGGGCGACGAAACAGGCCTCCAGGGTAAAAATAATGGCGGCATAGGGGTGACCCCAGAGCACGATCGTGCAGGACCCCGCAATGGCTGCAACTACGATTCCCGGTACCGACCCCAACAGGGCGATTGCCACAAAGGCCGCAATGGAGCCAAAGACAAAGTCCACCCCAAAGAAAAGGGGGACATTTATAAAATTACCAAGAACTCCGGCCAGCGAGAGAATGGCAGTCCATAACAGAGTACGCACACTATATCTCATGAGGTGAACCGGGAAAAACATTTGAAATGATGCACGTAAGAATCCGCTCGCAATCTGTGCAGGCCATTCGCCATTACGAATGGTCGCGTGCGCCCTTACCCAACGGAAGACTTAACCCAAACCGCAGCAAACGCAAAGTCCGAATTTCCGCTGCTGGTGGATAGGTCAAACTGGCTGTGAGCATCAGGCGGCGGAATCTGCCTCGCTGATCCCTGCCATCAACAGGCCGAGTTCATTTTCGCTGGTATCGGCACTGCGCTCGCCGACAATTTTGCCATCAAACATGACAAGAACCCGGTCGGAAAGTGAACGGATTTCATCAAGTTCAACACTCACCAGCAACACGGCCTTTCCCGCATCGCGCATTTCGACAATACGCCGGTGAATGAATTCGATTGCTCCGACATCAACACCGCGCGTTGGCTGGCCGATCAACAGCACGACCGGGTCCCGCTCCATTTCACGCGCCAGAACGATTTTTTGCTGGTTGCCACCGGAAAAATTAGCGGTCTTCAAGCGTGGATTGGGCGGGCGTATGTCGTATTTCTCAATTTTTTCAACTGCATCCGCCCGCATCGCATCAATGTTCAAAAACGGACCGGAGACAAACTGGTCATCACCATGATAGCCCAGAACGGCATTTTCATTTTCCTCAAATGGCAAGACCAGGCCTTCGTGATGCCGGTCCTCCGGCACATGTGCCAGACCGCGATGTCGCAATTTCGCAGGATCAAACTCAATTGGAAGGTCATCCAGCGTGATGGAACCAGTTTCCACCGGACGCATTCCGGCAATAGCCTGCAATAATTCGGACTGGCCGTTTCCGGCCACGCCGGCAATGCCCACGATCTCACCCGCCCGAATTTGGAACGACACGTTTTTCACCATGTCGACACCGCGTGAATCCCGCACCGTAAGGCTGGAGACATCAAGCTTCACCTTGCCAAGCTTTGGATCACCCTTTTCCACCTGCAGCAGCACCCGTCGTCCAACCATGAGTTCGGCCAATTCTTCCGGATTGGTTTTGGACGTTTGGCGCGTGGCAACCATCTCACCTCGGCGCATGACGGAAACCTCGTCGGTGATAGCCATGATCTCGCGCAATTTGTGAGTTATCAGCAGGATGGTTTTGCCCTGCGCCTTGAGCTGTTTGAGAATTCGAAACAGATGAGTTGCTTCCGCCGGTGTCAGCACTCCGGTTGGTTCGTCAAGAATCAGGATATCGGCTCCACGATATAGCGCCTTTAGAATTTCCACACGCTGTTGCAGCCCAACCGGTAATTCTTCGATCAGCGCGTCGGGATCGACCTTGAGACCATATTCCTCTTCCAGGCGCAGCAATTCTCCGCGGGCGCTGCGCATGGCAGAATTTAGAATATTGCCACCCTCCGCACCCAGAATGATGTTTTCCAAAACGGTAAAATTATCCACAAGCATAAAGTGCTGATGCACCATACCGATGCCCAGGCTGATGGCGGTCTGGCTGTTTGGAATGACAACCGGCTCGCCCTTCATCCGGATGACACCGTTATCTGCCTGATAAAACCCGTATAAAATGGACATCAGCGTGGACTTGCCAGCGCCGTTTTCTCCAATTATTCCGTGAATTGTACCCGGCTTGATTGTCAGGTTTATGTCTTTGTTGGCATGAACCAGCCCAAAGCTCTTGTTGATGCCGGAAAGTTCAATTGCAGGGGCAGCTATTTGTTTCATGTTCGAAACGCTATCATGCTGGATTGCGATTTTCGAGGGGCAAATCTCGGCAAATCGGCACAATGGATTGAAGGATACCATGTCAGACCAGATCAACAGCCGGTTGCAAAAACTGGAAGAACTTTGCGCCCATCAAAGTGCGGAAATCGAAACCCTGTCCGACACGGTACGTGAACAGTGGGAACAGATCGATTTGCTCAAAAAAGCCCTGCTGCGCCAGCGCGACCGCCTGACTGAGCTTGAGGAAGCCACCGAAGGACATGAAAACACGCGCCCGCCGCACTATTGACCCGGCCTTGACAGAAGTACAGTCACTCGACCATGCGTGATCTTACTCCCCAATCGCTGTTTATAGGCGTGTTGGCCGCCATAGTCGGTTTTACGTCATCCTTCGCGGTTGTGCTGCAGGGGTTGCGCGGAGTTGGTGCCAGCGAGGCTGAAGCGGCGTCGGGGCTGATGGTTGCCAGTCTGACCATGGGCCTGTGTGGAATCGTGCTGAGCGTGCGCACGAAAATGCCGGTCAGCGTGGCGTGGTCCACGCCCGGTGCAGCGCTGCTGGCCGGGTCTGTTGCCACTCCGGGCGGGTTTTCCGATGCTGTCGGTGCATTCATAATTTGCGGCCTGCTGATCGTAATCAGCGGTCTGTGGAAACCCTTTGAACGGGCTGTCACTGCCATTCCCGGGCCCCTTGCCAACGCCTTGCTGTGTGGGGTGCTTCTGTCATTGTGTCTGGCCCCATTTAAGGCAATCGCCTTTGACCCGTTGCTTGGGGTGCCGATCCTTCTGGCCTGGATCATTGGCGGCAGGATAAACAGGTTTCTTGCCGTTCCTGCGGCACTGGCGGCCTTTTGTCTGGTGGTGCTGATCGGTGTGGACTTCCCCGCTGACTGGAGTGACAGACTTGGGCAAGCCCTCGTTCCCGCTCCGGTATTGATCGTGCCTGGATTTTCCATCGAAGCTCTGTTCGGCATTGCTCTGCCCCTGTTCATCGTCACCATGGCATCGCAGAACATTCCAGGCATAGCGGTGCTCAAGGCCAATGGTTATGAACCCAAAATGGGGCCGCTGTTGCGCACCACAGGAGCATTTTCAATTCTTGGTGCGCCGTTCGGAGCCCATGCTGTCAATCTGGCGGCCATCACAGCGGCCATGCTGGCCGGCGAGGAAGCAGGCCCAGACAGATCCAAGCGCTATCTTGCAGCTATTGTTTGCGGAATTGGCTATATTCTCTTCGGGCTGTTTGCGGGATTGACAACCGCATTTGTCAGCCTGGCCCCGTCAATCCTGATTGAAGCCGTGGCCGGACTGGCCCTGTTTGCGGCATTTACGGCGTCTGCCGTTGGTGCTTTTTCAGACCCGCACACAAGACCGGCGGCGGCGGTGACCTTTCTGGCTGCCGCTTCTGGCATCAGCGTGTTTGGTATTTCAGGTGCGTTTTGGGGGCTGATCGGCGGCGCACTCATGCTGTATCTCGCACGGGGCCGATAGTGTCATAGCAGCTTATCAGAACTGCGTTCTGGCCCGCATGGCTGCTGACAATGTGCCCTCATCCAGATAATCCAGTTCCCCACCCACCGGCACCCCATGGGCCAATCGGGAAATGGTAATATCATATCCGTCCAGCTGATCGGTAATGTAATGGGCAGTGGTTTGCCCTTCGACCGTTGCATTGACAGCGATGATGACTTCCCTGACTTCACCCGTCGTCACCCGATCCACCAGTTGTCCGATACTCAGATCATCCGGCCCTATGCCTTCCAGTGGAGACAAGGTGCCACCAAGGACATGATAGGAGGCATTGAGAACGTTGGCACGATGCAGGGCCCACAGATCAGAGACATCCTCAACAACCACCAGCGTGGTCCTGTCACGTTTGGGATCCACGCACAGGGCGCATGGATTTTGAGTATCGATGTTGCCGCAAGTATCGCAAACGTCAATCGTCGCGACAGCGTCTGCCATGGCCACGGCCAGTGGAGCCAGCAATTGATCCTTTTTCTTGACCAGGTGCAACGCTGCCCGCCGGGCCGAACGCGGACCAAGGCCGGGCAATCGTGCCAATAACTGGATCAACCGGTCAATCTCGCTACCTGTGGGTGAGCCCGACATTATTGGCTCTCATCAGCCAGTTTTGCAGCCGTTTTGCGGCGTTTCTCACGCTGGCTGATCTGGACAACCTGCAATCGACGGATACGGCGCGGGTCGGCGTCCAGAACCCTGAACTCATAACCAGGAACACCCCGAACCACTTCGCCACGCACCGGGACATGACCAGCCAGCGCAAAGACCAACCCGCCAAGGGAATCCACGTCTTCTGCACTTTCGCCGGGGTCGAAAGAAGCGCCAATTGTCTCGATCAGCTTTTCAACCTCGATGCGAGCATCCGCAGTCCATATGCCATCGCCCTGCGCTATAATTTCATCTTCGTTTTCATCGTCGTCGTCATGTTCGTCTTCGATTTCGCCAACAACTTCCTCGACAATGTCCTCCAGCGAAACAAGACCGTCCGTGCCTCCATATTCATCAATCACGAGCGCCATCTGGGTGCGGGTAGCCTGCATCCGGGCCATAAGGTCAGAGGCCAGCATGGACGGAGGCACAAACAGCACCTTGCGAATGACATCAAGGCTGGAAAGGGGAGCAGACAGGTCCACCTTGGCGAGATCAAGATCTAAAACCTCTTCCTTGTCGTTTTTGGAAGCCCGCCGTTTCTTGGGCTTGGCAAGCTTGGTCATATGCAGCAGCAAGTCCTTGATCAGAACCATGCCACGCGGATCATCCAGCGTATCGTCATAAACCGGCAAACGCGAATGGCCGGTATCTTCAAATTCCTTGAGAACTTCGGACAATGTGTTGTCCAGCGCTACGGCATGGACTTCCGCCCGCGGAACCATGACATCTTCAACCCGGCGTTCGCGCAAGCGCAGAATGTTTTGCAACATGGCCCGCTCTTCAGGGGAAAAGACATCACCCGCCTCCCCTTCTCCCGACAGGGCTTCATGCAGATCGTCCCGCAATGTCCCACCAGATCGCAAGCCCAGTCGAATCATGAACCGCGTGAACCAGCCATCAGCACGATCATCTCGCTCAATGACCATCAATTCGCGGCCGGTTGAATTCTTTTCCTGATCGGACGGACTGTCCGGTATCACTTCATCGTGTTGTTCGCCTGCCTCAAAATCCGGGGCAGAGACAGGCGTGGAAGATCGATCGTTCATTTTAGGTCTGGTGTCTCCTTTGACACATCAATCTAAGCACTTGATTTACGTATTCAATATCTGCCGTTGATGCAGCAGCCCGATCGTCCCCGATCATCCAAGTGTGAGTCGTTGTCAGTTTAAGGTGTCCCATAGGGATCGGCAATGCCCAGCTGTGCAAGGACGCAGGTTTCAAGTTCCTCCATCTCCCGCGCCTCGGCCTCCAGGATGTGATCATACCCCAACAGATGCAAAAAACCATGAATTATCAGATGGGTGAGATGATCCTGTCTGGTTTTTCCCTGTGCCTTTGCTTCCTGCAGGATGGTTTCCTGCGCCAATACAATATCTCCCAGCACCGGTGTCAGAGGGCCGGCACCCTCATTTGCAGCAAAGGAAAGCACATTTGTGGGTTTGTCCTGTTGCCGCCACTGGCGGTTGAGTTCCTGGACATGTTCATCTGTCGTGAACAAGATACTGACTTCAGCGTCTGAACCTGGAATATTCTCAACCAAATGTCGGGCTGCGCACAATATGGCCCTGTTGCTGAGCGCTTCCAGCTCATCCGGTTCCAGCCACCAATCACAGTCGATGGCGCAATCTATGATCATATCAGCGCATTTGCGAGCGCTCACGCCCGGCAGCGTCATAGGCTTCAACAATTCTGCCAACCAGCTTGTGACGCACGACGTCAGCGGCGGTAAAGGTCACGGATATGATGCCGTCAACGGGCTGCAGAATCTTCAGCGCTTCCACCAGACCGGAAACATGGCCCGGTGGCAGGTCAATCTGGCTTGGGTCTCCGGTGATAATCATCTTGGATCCTTCACCAAGACGGGTCAGAAACATCTTCATTTGCATGGAGGTCGTATTTTGAGCCTCGTCCAGAATAACCGCCGCATGGGACAGCGTTCGCCCGCGCATGAAGGCCAGTGGTGCGATTTCGATGATCTCCGACGTGATGGCCCGCTCTACCTTGTCGGCCGGCATCATGTCGTAAAGGGCGTCGTAAAGTGGTCGCAGATAGGGGTCGACCTTCTCCTTCATGTCACCTGGCAAAAAGCCCAGACGCTCGCCAGCTTCAACAGCCGGGCGGGTCAAGATAATACGGTCAATGGCACCGCGCTCCAGAAGTGAGGCCGCATAGGCCACTGCCAGATATGTTTTCCCGGTCCCGGCAGGACCAGTGCCAAACACCATCTCTGCCCGGTCCATTGCCCTGATATAGGCATCCTGGGTCGGTGTACGTGCGTGAATCGTGCGCTTGGCCGTGGAAATTGCAGCCATGGCCAGCTTGCCATTCTTCTCCATCGTGGGCAGCGTCATTTGCGCGTCCGATGCGATAGCCTGCCTGATGGCACCTTCCACATCACCGGCCTGAATGTCTTCACCGGAATCCAGTCGTGAATAAAGAGCATCGAGAACCCGACGGGCCTGATCGGTCGCGACAGCTGACCCACGCAAATTCACCTCATTGCCGCGCGCACTCGCTTCAAGGTGCAGATCGCGTTCGATAATGGCCAGAAACTCGTCATATTGACCAAACAATGATCGTGCCTTGTTATTGTCATCAAATACAAGGGCCACATGGGTAAGGTCGGACGCCCCCTTGCCGCCGGTTTCAGATTTGGCATCAGGTTTGGAAGCGGACCGTTTGCCGGGGTTGGTCACAAATGCCGGCAATTCGTTTGATGGGCTCAATAGGTGTTCTTTCTCAATTTCCAGTGTCGACCGGCTCTGCCTGAAGACTGTTTGTGTTTGTTTTTGTAACTTGCACTCTCACCATGTCACCAATACGACCGCTATGGGCCGGAACGACTACACTCTGCAGCCATGGCGAGCGACCAATCAACTGTTGATCGTTGCGACCGGGCTTTTCCAACAAAACGTCAATTGTCTTGCCGACGCAAGCTGCATTGAATCCTTGTTGCTGCTCAACAAGCAGCGCCTGCAATCGCCCAAGGCGGGCATCCTTGACTGATTCTTCCACCTGGTTCTGCATTTCTGCGCCCGGTGTACCCGGTCGCATTGAGTATTTGAAAGAATAGCACTGGGCATAATTGGTCTTACGCACAATTTCCATTGTTGCTTCAAAATCTTCATCCGTTTCACCCGGAAATCCGACGATCATATCACCGGAAATCGCAATGTCCGGGCGTGCTGAACGTACCTGTTCGATGATATCCAGATATTCCTGCGCCGAATGGCTGCGGTTCATGGATTTAAGGATCTTGTCGGACCCGGATTGTACGGGCAAATGCAGATAGGGCATGAGGCAATCAAGATCACGGTGCGCCGCTATCAGCCCGCTATCCATATCCTTCGGATGGCTGGTGACATATCGCAATCGCTTGATTCCATTGATTTCTGCCAGACGATACAGCAGTTCACCCAAGCGCATCTCCTGACCGTTTGGCCCAAGACCATGCCAGGCATTTACGTTCTGGCCCAACAGGGTGATTTCGCGCACCCCTGCGTCCACAAGTGCGCGGGCTTCCTCCATGATCTGGACCAGCGGGCGGGAAACTTCAGCACCCCGAGTGTAGGGCACAACACAAAATGTGCAGAACTTGTCGCAACCTTCCTGCACCGTAAGGAATGCGGTCACGCCCCTTGATTTGACCTGCTTTTTCGTCGCCAGCGGCATGTGCTCAAATTTGTCTTCAACCGAATATTCGGTTTCCACTTGCGGACCGGATGATTGCGCCCGGGCAACAATGGCCGGCAAATTGTGATAGGTCTGAGGCCCAACCACCAGATCGACGGCCCGTTCACGGCGAATGATCTCTTCACCTTCGGCCTGTGCAACGCAGCCGGTGACACCGACCATCAACGGCCTGTCTGAATCAGCCCTCTGGTCTTTCAACTGACGAATTCGACCCAGATTTGAATAGACTTTTTCGGCCGCCTTTTCGCGAATGTGGCAGGTGTTGAGCAGAACCAGATCAGCTTCGTCCAGATCCTGCGTTGGTGCATAGCCGTCACTTTCCAGCGCATCTTGCATACGCGTGGAATCGTAGACGTTCATCTGGCATCCCCAGGTCTTGATAAAAACCTTTTTGCGGGTCTCGCTGCGATCAGGGCTGGTTTGCATTGATGGCTGTTTTCCGGAATTGGCTTGCATCGCGCTATCTAACTTGCATGGCGCGAAGAGTCGAGCATTGAACGTATCGAGCTGACCGCTTCTTGTGCGACAGTTTTGCGACTTGAAGTGTCGGTCAAGGTGATCGTTTCACCAAGATGGACCGTTACATCAAGAGCCCCTTCGCGGATGACCGGAAGCAGGCTTTCAGCAAGTCCCAGCTCTCCGGGCCAGGCCACGTGGGGTCTTCCTGCCCTCCCCATCGGCAAGCCATGCAAGTGGGTGTAGTCAATGGCGGCGGGTTGAACCGCTGCAGTTTCAACGGGAGAGCGCGCCAGTGCTATCTTGGCTGCTTCAAACAACGATGTCTTGAACTGCAACAACTGATTGCCGTCGCTCGTGGTTCCTTCCGGGAACAGGACCATCACCTCTCGGGCAGTCATGCGGTCGGCAACCTCATTGGCCTGATGATGTGAACGGCGACGATCTTCGCGTTCGACGAATACTGTGCGTTGCAACTTGGCCAATGTACCAAATACCGGCCATCTGGCCATTTCAGACTTTGCAACAAAACTCAGCGGGGCAACTGCTCCCAGGACCACTATATCCAGCCAGCTGAGATGGTTCGCGACGAGGAGTAGCGGACGCTTCTTTTCAAGTTTTCCATGGAGAGTCAGCCGAATTCCAACGATGAAGAGAACCGAGCGATGGAACAGCATGGGCACCAGTCCGGCCAGCCACGTCCATCCCAATCCGGCAAGCAGAAGCCCGAGCAGTTGGAATGGCAGCAAGATCACCAATACGGCCAGACTCAGCAGCAAGATGACAACAATGCGAAGCTTGCTTATCACGTTGGGTCTTCAGCCTTGCTCTTGTCCGGTCGCGACAAGGGAACGCCGTAAAGTTCCAGGCGATGGTCAATCAGACGATATCCCAGCCGCCGGGCAATCAACTCCTGCAAGGCCTCAATCTCCTCGCTTTGGAATTCAATCACCTTGCCTGTTTTCATGTCAATTAGATGATCATGATGGTTTTCTGGTGCGGGTTCATAGCGGGCACGTCCGTCGCGAAAATCGTGGCGTTCGATTATTCCGGCATCTTCAAAAAGCGCCACCGTCCGATAAACCGTTGAAATGGAGATACGCGGATCAATGCGCGATGCGCGTAAGTACAATTCTTCCGTATCAGGATGATCAACGGCCTGTTCAAGCACCTGGGCAATGACCCGGCGCTGGTCTGTCATTCGCATGCCATTGTCGATACAGCGCTGTTCCAGCGACACGACAGAATCATCCATTGCCATTGTCGACGATATCTCCCTCATGCGGTGGCAGAGCAAGTTTGAACCTTGTGCGACCCTAAACAAGGTCCAGACGCATCACAAGCGCAGCCGAATGGGCAACAAGCCCGTCCTTGTCTTCTTTACGATAATATCCGGGGCGGTTGGCCACGGTGTGAAATCCCAACCTTTCATAGAGACGAATGGCTGGCTGGTTTGCTCCATCCACTTCAAGAACCAGGGCCCCGACCCGGTCCGCACGAAGCCGCAATATCGCTTCGCGGATGAGCGTTTCTCCGATACCTCGGCCTCTGGCCTTTTCATCTGTGGCAATCGACAGGATCTCGGCCTCATCACCGGATTTGCGCACGATGTTGAAACCAAGCACCGGGCCATCGGGTTCACCAACTGTACGGGCAATCAGCATGATGACATTTTCTTGCGCCCAAAGACCGGCAACCTCGGACTTCGACCAGGCACGGGAGAACGCGCTGGCATGCAACTCTGCCATGCTGGCATGGTCGTTTGCGCTGGCGTCGAGGACCAGAAATTTCTTGCGGGTCTGGCCAAACACCTAGCTGCCTCCGATCCGGTCAATCAGTCGGGTGTGAATCATCATGGAGAGTGATCTATCAACAGTCTCCGGGATGGAAAAGGGCAACTGCTCATCATAGTGAAGAAAGCGCCTGATCTATGTCCCGTAGCAGATCATCTGCATCTTCCAGACCAATAGACAGGCGCACCATACCGTCGGAGATTCCAAGCGCATCACGGTCTTCAGCCGACAGGTTCTTGTGGGTAGTCGTTGCCGGATGGGTGACCAGGCTCTTCGCATCACCAAGATTGTTTGAAATCCTGATAATTTCCAGCGCATTTTCAAAATTGAATGCCGCCTGCTTTCCGGGCAATTCAAAGGCCACCAACGTCGAACCAGCCGTCATCTGTTTCTGTGCCAGTTCCGCCTGTGGGTGATCCGAACGGCCTGGATAAATGACCCGTTTGATCTGTGAATATTGTGCCAGATGATCGGCAATCCGGGAAGCACTGACGGATTGTTGCGCCACACGCAGGGGCAGTGTTTCCAGGCCCTTCAACAGGACCCATGCGTTGAACGGAGACAGGCTCGGGCCGGTGTGGCGAAAATAGTCAAATAATTGCTCCTCAATCCACTCGGCACTGGACAGAACCACCCCGCCAAGACATCGCCCCTGTCCGTCAATATGTTTGGTGGCCGAATAAACAACCACATCTGCGCCCAGTTGCAACGGCTTTTGATAAATCGGAGTTGCAAACACATTGTCCACCACCAGTTTGGCGCCGTTTTCATGGGCCAGGTCCGCAACCGCCTTGATATCAACCAGTTCAAGCGTTGGATTGGTTGGAGATTCAAGAAACAGAACCTTGGTATTAGGCTGAATTGCATCGATCCAGGCCTGCAGGTCTGTGCCATCCACCAGTGTTGCCTCAATACCGAACTGCGGAGCCAGCTTTTCCACTACCCAGCGGCAGGAGCCGAACAGGGCACGTGAGGCCAGAATGTGGTCTCCGGCCTTCAACTGGCACAAGAGTGCGGCCGACACGGCCCCCATGCCGCTAGACGTTGCAAGAGCTGCCTCTGCCCCTTCCAGAACGCACATGCGTTGCTCAAACATGGTCACTGTAGGATTGGCATAGCGCGAATAGATGTAGCCCTCTTCATCACCTGCAAAGCGGGCCTCGGCAGCCTCTGCACTGTCATAGACAAAGCCCTGGGTGAGATAGAGAGCCTCTGAGGTTTCGCCATGCGACGAGCGCTCTGTCCCGCCATGAACAAGGCGGGTTGCGGGTTGGCAATTGGATAGTATGTCAGCTGTTGGTCCAGCCATGATTGTCTCCCATTTGGTTTCCAAAGCAAAACCGGAAGACAAAAAACCGGTTCTGCAGAGGTCGCAAAACCGGTAGCCCAAATCGAAACGCCTTTGTTTCGGTTTCGGTCCTTTAGCGACTTGTTTTACGTGGCTGCAAGCCGACCGGCCAAATCACCACGAACAAAGACTGGATAAACCAGTCGCCCCATTGCGTCAATCGTCAGGAGGATTAAACAAAAAACATGACCAAGGAAAAGCAAACAGAATCCGGAATTCTCAACGATGCTCAAATCGAGGATTTGTTTGCCAATTCCCATTTAACAAGCCAGCAGGAGCTGGACGCTGATCAAATTCAGCCTGCCAGTCTTGATTTGCGTCTTGGGAAATTTGCCTGGCGGGTACGGGCCTCTTTCCTGCCTGGGCGCGATTCAACCGTGCAAGACAAGCTGGACAGGTTTTCGCTGCACAAGATCGACCTTAGCCAAGGAGCGGTTCTGGAAACCGGCTGCGTCTATATCGTGCCACTGCTGGAAGGTCTCGACCTGCCGGAACATATTTCCGCCTCGGCCAATCCCAAGAGTTCTACTGGTCGGTTGGATATCTTTACCCGTGTGATAGCGGATCGGGCACAACAGTTCGATATTGTGGAGACCGGATATTCCGGTCCGCTCTATCTTGAGGTTTCACCACGCACATTTCCAATTGTCGCCAGGACCGGTTCACGCCTGTCACAAATTCGTTTCCGCACGGGTCAGGCGGTTCTTGGTCGAGATGCGCTGATGGCATTGCACCAGGCTGAAACGCTGGTGGCAGCCGAAGAACCGAATATCGATTCACGCGGCATTGCCATGTCAATTGACCTGACTGGTGATGGGAATGGATTGGTGGGCTATCGCGGCAAGCGCCACACGGGGGTTGTTGATGTCGACGTAAAGGCTGCCTGTGCCGTGCTCGACTATTGGGAACCAATCTACAACCGGGGGTCTCGCGATATCGTTCTGGACCCGGATGAGTTTTATATTCTGGTCTCGCGCGAAGCCGTGCATGTGCCCCCGCTTCATGCAGCAGAAATGGTTCCTTTTGACCCTCTCGTCGGGGAATTTCGCGTACATTATGCAGGATTTTTCGATCCCGGCTTTGGTCATGCCGCAGCAGGTGGCAGCGGTGCGCGCGCTGTGCTTGAAGTGCGCAGTCACGAAGTACCATTCATCCTTGAACATGGACAGATCGTCGGCAGGCTGGTCTATGAAAACATGCTTGCACGCCCCAAGGCGCTCTATGGTGCAGATCTGAAATCAAACTACCAGGCGCAAGGTCTGAAACTGTCCAAACACTTCAAATAAGTGCAAAATCAGCCGATCATGCCTGATGCGCGGCGGCGTTTTGGCCCCCTCTTGCGCACAGTTGGCTGCTCGTCAAATAACGAGGCCAGTTGCTCTGTCATGGCACCGGCGAGTTCTTCAGCATCAACAATGGTTACAGCACGCTTGTAATAGCGGGTGACGTCATGGCCGATCCCGATGGCCAGCAACTCAACGGGTGAGCGTGTCTCAATCTCTTCAATGACATGGCGCAGATGGCGTTCCAGATAATTGCCGGGATTGACCGACAATGTGGAATCATCCACCGGGGCTCCATCGGAAATCATCATCAGGATCTTGCGTTGCTCTGGACGCTCCAGCAGCCGCTCATGGGCCCATGACAGGGCCTCACCATCAATGTTTTCCTTCAGCAGGCCTTCTCGCATCATCAGGCCGAGATTCTTGCGGGCCCGCCGCCAGGGCGCATCGGCTCCCTTATAGATTATGTGCCGCAAATCGTTCAGGCGCCCTGGATTGGCTGGCTTTCCGGCTTTTAGCCAGGCTTCCCTTGCCTGTCCGCCTTTCCAGGCTTTTGTTGTGAAGCCAAGTATCTCCACCTTGACCCCACACCGTTCCAGAGTACGGGCCAGAATATCAGCACATGTGGCCGCAACTGTGATTGGACGCCCACGCATGGAGCCGGAATTGTCCAGCAAGAGAGTAACGACAGTGTCGCGGAAATCCGTATCGCGCTCCATTTTGAAGGAAAGCGGGGCGGTGCTGTCGGTGACAATCCGCGTCAGTCTGGCACTGTCCAGATAGCCTTCTTCCAGATCAAAGTCCCAGCAACGGTTCTGCTGTGCCATCAAGCGGCGCTGCAAGCGATTCGCCAGACGCCCGACCACACCCTGAAGGTGGGCCAGTTGTTTGTCGAGAAAGGCCCGCAGACGTTCCAGCTCGGCATCATCACACAGTTCTTCCGCCTTGATCTCTTCATCATCGCCGGTCTGAAAGGCCTTGTAGTCCGACGTTGGAGGCAGGTTGGATAGCGGCATGTCCGGGCGCTGGGCCTCGCCAGGAGACTCGGCAGCCTCCTCGTCGTCATCCATCATCTCCTCGCCAGTGGATTCCGAGGCTTCCATTTCCCCGGTTTCCTGTTCTTCACCAGACGCATCCTGATCATCAGGAGAAGCCTCTTCGGAACCGGTCGCCTCCTCGGTCTCGCGCTCCATATCCTCCTGCTGTTCCTGATTTTGATCGTCGTCCTGATTGTCATCATTCTCCTGATCGGCAGAATCCTGACCCAGTTCATCAGCCATTTCGAGCTGCGCAATCAGATCGCGTGTGGAACGAGCAAAGGCATCCTGGTCGTCAAGGCGATTGCCCAGATCATCAAACGAGTCTCCGGCACGTTCCTCAATCCAGTCGCGCCAGAGATCGACAACCGCTTCAGCGGACTTGGGTGGTGCACGCCCGGTAATCTTTTCGCGCACCAGCATGGCAACTGCCTCTTCCAGCGGAGCTTCTTCGCGAGAAGTCACATCGGCAAGACCGGAGCGCATGTATTTGTCTTCCAGCATATGGTCGAGATTGTCGGCCATACCATCCATGGCCATGCAGCCAATGGCTTCTACGCGGGCCTGTTCCACTGCATTGAAAACAGCTCGGGCATTGTCTCCTGCCGGCAGATGCGAGGCGTGGACGCTACTGTCGTGTTTGGCCAGCCGCAGGGCCATGGAATCAGACAGTCCACGAGTGACGGCAATCTCTGCCTTGGAAGGCTTGCGCCCAGGTTCGGGCAAACGCACCCTTTGTCCGGAAATACCGGGCTTGTCCTTTCCGTAAGTGATCTCGAGTTCGGCGTCCTGCGCAATTGCACGCATGCAGGAGGCCACTGACGTTTTCAGTGGTTCCACATCTGCAATGCTTGCGGTATTGCGGGAATTGTCGCCGATACGGGCCATCACTCCACCTTCCAGATTGAACGCTGGCGTTTACTCAGGCCAGCGCCACATTGACTGCGCTCTCCTTGAGCTCTTCACCAAAAGCACGCTGATAGAACTCAGCCACCAGAGCCCTTTCCAACTCATCACATTTATTGAGGAATGTGAGCTGGAAGGCAAAAGCAACATCACCGAAAATAACGGTATTCTCGGCCCAGGTGATGACCGTACGCGGGCTCATTACGGTGGAAAGGTCGCCATTGATAAATGCGGCACGAGTCATATCGGCAACCCGGACCATGCGTGAAATGGTTTCCTTGCCTTCCGTATTTTGCCATTCCTTGATCCTGGCGGTAACAATATCCGTCTCCTGATCGTGAGGCAGATAGTTCAGGGTGGTTACGATAGACCAACGGTCCATCTGACCCTGGTTGATCTGTTGGGTACCGTGGTACAGGCCCGACGTATCGCCCAGACCCACCGTGTTTGTGGTAGCAAACAGGCGGAAAGCCGGATGTGGATGAATAACCCGGTTCTGGTCAAGCAGCGTCAGGCGACCGGAAACTTCCAGCACGCGCTGAATGACAAACATAACATCGGGTCGACCCGCATCATATTCATCAAACACCAGCGCCACGTTGTTTTGTAACGCCCAAGGCAGGATGCCGTCCTTGAACTCGGTGACCTGCTGACCGTCTTTGAGCACAATCGCGTCCTTGCCGATCAGATCGATCCGCGAAATGTGGCTGTCGAGATTGACACGGACGGTTGGCCAGTTGAGGCGGGCACCAACCTGCTCGATATGTGTCGACTTGCCGGTACCGTGGTAACCGGTCACCATCACACGGCGATTATGGGCATAACCGGCAAGAATGGCCAAAGTGGTGTTCTTGTCGAACAGGTAGTTCTCATCGACGGGCGGAACATGTTCGTTGGGCTCACTATAAGCAGGGACCATAAGGTCGCTGTCGATACCAAAAACATCCCGGACCGAGACCTCGCGGTCCGGCAGATTATCAAATTCGCTCATGAAAAAAGCTCTTGCAGTTTCGGACCGATCGACGGCCCGCAATGTTACAGTTGGATTAAATCTGGTTTGCTTTAGCAGAACACGTCGCCGGTACAAACCCCGCAGGCCAAATTACTGTTGTCACTTACGGTCTGCGGCGGTGTACAGAACTCGTTCAGCACAGCCCTGCTTGCTTGAGATGCTTGTATGCCTGGATAATTTGCCGCAGGCGCTCTTCAGATGACCGGTCGCCACCATTTGCATCCGGGTGGTTTTGTTTCACCAATGCCTTGTATTTCTTGGTGATGTGCTCACTGGAAGCTGTTGACGGTAATCCAAGGTCATGCAGCGCCTTTTCCTCGAGTCGCTTCAGTTTGCGTGGGCCACCACCAGATGAAATCCGCTTCCCATCTGCCGTGTAGCGGGTGCGAACCTTTGAATGCCAACCCGGCGTCGGACGCAGGGTGGAGGGGTCGACCTCTTCACCGGGCTTGCGGTTGCTGGTCTTCCAGGTTGGGCGGTGTCCCGTGATATTCTCTTTCTGGTACCGCGCGATTTCATCATCGGCGAGGCCGGAGAAGTAGTTGAAATTCTTGTTATATTGGCGCACGTGGTCGATGCAGAAATTCAGATACTCACCCTCCCGATTGCGTCCCATGGGAGCCTTGTGGGCACCAGGCTTGTCACAGCCTTCCCAGGCGCACTGGTTGGCAGCGCGCGCTTCTTCCTCTTTCTTCTTGGCCCCGCGGGGCTTGATGCGGATCTTGTCAAATATGTCGGAATTTGATGCCATGTAACCTTCGGTACGTTCCAACCATCACAATTGTGTGGGCAAGCTCAATTGGCGGCTTCCACTTCTGCGCGGTTATGGGATTTTGAAGTGCAAGTTCTTAGCGCATAATGGCCCAAAAAGCCAGCCATCAACCAAAGATTGGACACCCAGCATGCCAAACAAGGGCCCTCTCGTCAGTCGTCTGGAATCCAAGATGACAGAGGCATTCAACCCGGTTTCTCTTGAAATCATCAATGAAAGCCATCTTCATGCTGGCCATCAGCCCGGATTTGACGGCCAGGGGGAAAGCCACATCCGAGTGCGCATGGTGGCAGAACATTTCAACGGCATGAGCCGGGTGGATATTCACCGCGCAATCAATGCGCTTTGCGCTGAGGAAATCGCAGCAGGTCTGCATGCACTGGCCATAGATGTGAAGGGTACCAAATAGCGGTACGCATCATGTAGAAGGTCAGGCCGCCCCGCCGCTGAGATTTCGAATTCGGATTTGCGTAATGCGGTTCTTTTCTCGACCAACGACAACAAACCGCTTTCCATAAAACGTAAATGTCTGTTTTTCTTCAGGAATCATCTGGGACTCGTGGATCACCAGACCGGCCACAGTCGTTGCTTCCTCATCCGGCAATTGCCAGTCCAGAGCCCTGTTAAGATCCCTGATGGGCAAGGTGCCATCAACGATGACCGAACCATCGACCTGCATTTGCAGGCCTGAAATCTCTTCGTCATGCTCATCGGCAATTTCGCCAACGATTTCTTCAAGAATATCTTCCAGCGTGACCAGACCTTCAACCTCGCCATATTCATCAACCACCAGCGCAATATGGGCCTGGCGGCGCAGAAAGGCGTTCAGCTGGTCCTGCAAGGATGTTGTTTCAGGTACGAACCACGGTTCCACCATTGTCTTGTGAATATCGAACTTCTTGATGTTGTAGCCGATGGCGGCAAGGGCACGCAGCATGTCCTTGGCGTGAATGATACCGATAATATTATCATTCTCACCCTGAAAAACCGGCATTCGTGTGTGTGGACTGGCCAGAATCTGGGCCACTATCTCTTCCGGCTTGTCATCGGCATCGACGCAAATCATTGCCGTTCGGTGGACCATGATGTCTTCGATTTCCAATTCATGCAGATCGAGAACGCCACCAACACGGTCACGGTCATCCTTGGCAACAACACCTTCCCGGTTCAAGACGTCAACCGTGCCGCGCAACTCCTCGTGGCCGGACAACAGGGCCGTATCATCATCAAGATCTATGCCAAAAAACCGCAGCACCCGGCGCACAATCATGGTGACAATGTTGGTGACAGGGCCAAAAATCACCACTACCACACTGACCAGGGGAGCAACGGCAAGGGCAAAGCGCTCGGTGTTACTGATCGCCCAACTCTTGGGCAGGACTTCAGCAAATATCACCACGAGAATGGTCATGCCGATGGTCGCATAAACGACGCCAAGCTCTCCAAACAGTGAAATGAACATACTGGTTGCCAATGCAGAAGCCAGAATATTCACCAGATTGTTGGAAAGCAGCAGGGATCCTATCAATTTTTCCTGCGTTGCAATCAACCGCGCAACAAGCGCTGCACGGCGATTTCCTGCTTTCTCCATCGAATGCATCTTGGCACGGGACACAGCAGTGAGTGCCGTTTCCGAACCGGAAAAGAAGGCCGACAAAGCAAGCAGACACAGGACCGAACCTGCAATCAACCAGATTGAAAATAACATCTTGCCAATCCCTTTTGTGGGAGTCCGTTTGTCAATTAACTAATGTGTTTTACTTAATATCTTGAGTCTCAAGCCGCCAGTCGACGTTGCAAAAAGGCTTCAACCTCGCTGGCCGGCACATCCTTGGCGACAAAACTCTCTCCGATACCCTTTGTCAGGATGAACGTCAGCGCTCCGCGCTGGACCTTTTTGTCCTGGGCGATTGCCTGCATCAACCGTGTCACATCGGGCCTGTCACCGGGAATCTGGTCGATCCGCGTGGGCAGGCCGACAGTTTCAAGATGCGCTGCAACCCGTTCAGCCGCTTCAGGCCCGCACTGGTTGAGCCGGGCTGAAAACTGATGGGCCAGAACCATGCCGATCGACACGGCCTCTCCATGTACAAGACGCTCCCCGTCATATTCGACAAAAGCCTCAAGCGCATGACCGAATGTGTGTCCAAGATTGAGCAGTGCACGGTTGCCCTGCTCGGTTTCGTCTGCCTTCACCACATCGGCCTTGGCCTGACAGGAAATGGCAACAGCTCGTGCACGCGCTTCACCACCGGCAAATACGGCGGCGTGATTGGTTTCCAGCCAGGAAAAGAAATCCGGACGATCAATCAAGCCATATTTTGCCACTTCAGCATACCCGGCACGCATTTGCCGGTCACTCAGCGTGTTGAGCACACTGGTGTCGGCCAAAACGAGGGCGGGTTGGTTGAACAGGCCAACCAGATTTTTACCGCGCGCCGTATTGATTCCGGTCTTGCCACCAACGGACGAATCAACCTGTGCCAGCAGGGAAGTCGGCAATTGAACAAATCCCATGCCACGGCGGGTGATTCCGGCAGCAAAGCCGGCCAGATCACCCACAACACCGCCACCCAGTGCCAGCACCACATCGCCCCGCTCCATGCCGCTGGCCAAAATCTGGTCAACCACGCTTTCAAGGGTAGTGAAACTTTTGGATGGTTCTCCGGCCTCTACGCAAATTGTTGCATGATCAATGGATTGGTCAGCAAGGGACTTGCGCACCAGATCGCCATGAAACCCATTTACAGTTGTGTCTGTCACAATGACTGCCCGACTGCCGGGGAAAAGTTCAACCATCTGTTCGCCGATGGTTCCCAGAAGGTCGTCTCCGATCAGAATGTCATAGCTGCGTTGTCCCAGATCAACGCCAATGCGCTGACAGTCCGGCGAATGGCTGCTCATCAGCGCCAGCCCCGTTCCTCGGCAATGGAGGGCAGTTTTTCCGCCAGAAGGTCGACAACTTCTCCGGCAATGACGTCACGCGATACCGTTCGCGATTCGATATGGATATCTGAAAGTGCGTAAACCGGGTTCCGCTCATCCAGCAGAGCCTGCATCGTAGCTTCGGGATCTTCTGTTTTCAGAAGCGGACGGTTGGCCCGTCGCTGCACCCGTTTCATCAAGATTTCCAGATCTGCACTTAGCCAGACGGAAACGCCGGATTCGGCAATATCGGAACGAATGTCCTCATTCATAAACGCACCACCGCCCGTGGCCAGAATCTTTTGGCCTTCAGTCATCAGGCGTTTGATGACCTTTTTCTCACCCGAGCGGAAAGCTTCTTCGCCAAACTGGTCAAAAATATCCTGGATATCCATGCCGGCAGCTTTCTCAATTTCCTTGTCGGCGTCGACAAACGGGATATCGAGATACTGGGAAAGCCTCTTTCCGATGGTGGATTTTCCTACACCCATAATGCCGACCAAAACTATGGATCGTCCTCCAAGTGCTCTGCGGATGGTGCTAGAGCGGTCGGCTATGACTGCGCGGTTTATCTCTTGTGTTGATGCTGTGTTCACGATGTCTGTTTTCTGTCTACTTTGCATGTGTCAGATTTGGTGTTCAGAGCCAAACACCGCAAAATGCTGCCTAGGTCAAGTGTTTGGAGGAATTCCCACCCCATATAGGTCACAATTTTCAAATTGAAACCAATCGAACTTGCTATTGACGCGAGGCTTTTCCATAAACACAGTAAATGATACGTCTGTATCATATTTGAGCGCAGACCGGTATCTGGGGAAGCTGACTTGCCAAGCCTAATTCGATTTCTTGTAGTTTGCGGAATACTTGCAGGCCTTGTTTATGGGGGTCTGTTTGCGTTGGCTACAATGGTTGAGCCACAGGAACGGGAAATGCGGGTCAAGATACCCTCCAATCGGATCAATAACTGAAAAATATCATGGTCAAGGCGGTATTCGATTCATCGAATCGAAACCATAACACGCCAGTTTGGCACCATGCATGACGACCTTTTGATCGATTCCTTCCTGGAGATGATGAGTGCCGAACATGGCGCAGCTGCCAACACACTGGCAGCCTATGCCCGTGACCTCAATGATTTTGCGGCCCATATGCGCTCGAACGGGACGCGAATACTGGACGGCGACAGCGACGCGATTCGCCTCTGGCTTGCACATCTGCAGCAGTCTGGCATGTCGGCCGCGTCACAAGCCCGCAAGCTCTCCTGCATTCGCCAATTGTATCGCTTTTCCTATTCAGAGGGATTGCGCAGTGACGACCCTACCGGGCCGCTGGACAATCCCAAAACCGGCCGCTCCCTGCCCAAAACCCTTAGCGAATCGGATGTGGACCAACTACTCAGCGCGGCGCAAACCGCTGTTGTAGCCGCAAAAACACCAGCCTCACGCCTGCGAGCATCGCGCACCCACGCCCTGCTGGAACTGTTATACGCTACCGGATTGCGGGTTTCGGAGCTTGTTGGCCTTTCGGCATCCACGATTCGCAAGGATCAAAACTTCCTGCTGGTCACTGGAAAGGGAAACAAGGAACGTATTGTACCCTTTGGCGATAAGGCAAAAGCCGCCGTGGCCCTTTACCGCGCGGAACTGGATGCTGTCCCACGCAACAAAACTGAATTGGGTGAAAGTCAATGGCTGTTTCCATCTATCGGTGGAGCGACGCATCTTTCACGCCAGCATTTTGCCCGGGATCTGAAAAACCTCGCAGCACGAATCGGTCTTCCCGCACAGCATCTTTCACCGCACGTTCTGCGCCATGCCTTTGCCAGCCATTTGCTGCAAAATGGGGCCGATCTGCGTTCCGTGCAGCAATTACTCGGCCATGCTGACATTTCGACCACTCAGATTTACACCCATGTTCTGGAAAAACGCCTGCATGGATTGGTCGAATCTGCTCATCCTCTGGCCCGGGGACGAAGATAAGACAGGCAAGCCACGATCCGGCTTATTCCACGATGATTTTGACCTTGTCACCAAGGACTGGCTTTGCACCCGCGCCCAAACCATTGAGTGCGTTGAACAATTGCTGAGAGCGAGCAACACCCTTGTTCCTTGAGGCCAGATTTTCAGCTGTGTCTCCGCGCTTTACCTCAACGATCTTTATACGCAGCGGGGTTAGTGCAGCTTTTTCCGATCCGGACATTTTGCGGAAACTGTTGGTTATGGCCGAACTGATGCCACCAAGTTGCGTTGAGGATCTGGGAGCGGCCACAATAAAACGATAATAGCGGCGCTGAAAGGCAACAACAGTGACTACAAACCGCCAGTCCCCCGCTTCTGCCTGCGCTGTTGCGGCCGACAATCCGTTGATTTTGCGCGATTCGACCGTTTCTTCGATCAACCCATTGACCCAGCCCGACTTCAAATATGATGCAGGTGTTGCCATGCCGAACGGAATGTTTTCAGCGTCAAAACGCAGGGCGGTCTGATTGGGGCCAGAGGCAAGAACCGCATCGTCGCGATTGTTCAGTTCAAACGGGTCCGGAACAGTAAATGTCACCCCCAGATTGATATGAGAAAACCGACGCCCCCTGATTACCCCATCCTTACCCTGATCGCCAAAAATCATGCCGTCTATTCCCGACAGATAGCGCTCGCGATTGCGCTCACCCGTACCCGGAGGGCCAAAATTGCGTGCATGACGCCGTGCCAGTTCTATGCGGCGCGGAGTTGAAGGATGGGTGCTCGACATGTCATCGCTGCCATTGTTCAACGCCGAATTCCAGGCTGAAAAGCGCCCCATGGATTCCAGAAAGCGGGCAGCTGCAAATGCATCATAGCCAGCCTCTCCCAGCAATTTGATCCCAACCGCATCGGCCTGCAGTTCCTGTTTTTGAGAAAAGGTCGCGAGGCGCCGCTCCGATGAGGCCTTTGCAACCTTTGCAGCAACGGGGTTGGTGACAACTTCGCTGGTCACCCGTTCGGCCATGTCGACCACTTTGGCCTCCTGGCTGCGCAGGACGCCGTGGTTTGACGACACATGGGCCATTTCATGGGCCAGAACAGCCGCCACCTCTGATGCATCATTGGCCAGAGCCAGCAGGCCACGGGTGACATACAAATAGCCGCCGGGAAGGGCAAAGGCGTTCACTGACGCAGAGTTCAACACCGTAATGTCGTAAGCGCGATCGGGATCATTGGTATGGGTGACCAGACGGCCCACAATGATCGCCAGCATCTCATCCAGCTTCTGGCTTTCGTAAGCTCCCCCATTGGCCTTGAGAACCTTGGGATGCGCC
>JBPCWM010000261.1:0-25801 GCA_051009515.1 Rhizobiaceae bacterium
ACAGGCGCAACAAGCTTCAATTCAATCTTGAACCAAGTATGCACCATAGGAATCGATACAGCGCGATCTTGGATTCCAGAGTCACCAATGCCCAGAAACTTCAAAAGCCCCTGTATGGCTCTCTGTGAGTCCGAAACAAGCATTACAATAGTTGCCAAACGCAATCTTTGGGTATGGCTCTGCTGATAGCGTGAAGTTGCTGCTGAATGCGGGGGCGGATGTCAAAGCCCGGCCTCAGAATGGAAACACTGCGCTTATTATGGCGGCTGGGAATGGCTCTGCTGAGAGCGTGAAGTTGCTGCTGGATGCGGGGGCGGATGTCAAAACTCGGTCTGAGAATGGAAACACTGCGCGTATATGGGCGGCTGAGCGGGGCACTGCTGAGAGCTTGAATTTGCTGCTTGATGCGGGTGCTAATATTCACGCACGAGAAAAGTATGGCAACACTGCGCTAATGACAGCGGCTAGGTTTGACTCTTTCGACAACGTGAAGTTTCTGCTGAATGCGGGAGCGGATGCCAAAGCCCGAAATAAGGATGGCAATACGGCGCTTATGTTTGCGGCTGTAAAGGCAATTGCCAAAGCTCTAACCCGTTCTGAGGAATCGACTAAGAAAAGAGCTAAACAAGACAAGCTGAAGATTCAAAAAATGCGCTGATTCCTTATCCTGCACCTAATAAGGTTTCGGTGGAATTACCTGCCGCTGCCCAAATCTGTAGTAGTGATACCCCACCACGACCATTTACCGGACGGACCAGCATGAGCTTGAGAAACCTGCAGGGTGGCTACGGTAAACACGGTGGCGAATGATACGATTGTATTGATCATATTCTTGTTGAGTTTCATTTGGCTCTCCATTCGGATGTGAATCTGTTTCCGCGATTGTTAATTAACAGATACACATTCGCCCCCAATACTGCTGTGCAATAAGTCACTCAGCGGGTCTGGTAGCCATCCGCCAGCGTTGCCTATTCCGTGCTTCTCGCAAACCAAGTCAGATCTCGCGATTATACTTTTGTCATTCGGGCAGCAAGTCCCTGATCAAGTTTGGGCAACAGTATGATGCCGTCTTGATCACTTCCTGAAGAATGAACAACGATCCAAGTACAAGGTTTACCACTTTGATTGCTAGGCGCATGGGGAATGTCTGCTGCAACAAAACATTGCTCACCTTGTTGAACAACAACTTGGTGTTGCAGTTGGTCGCCGTAGTGGACAATACATTCGCCATCCAACATGTAGGCAATCGTTTCGATGCCTTCGTGGTAGTGGGCTTTTGCTACCGCGCCAGGTGCCATGGGTAGAATGTTCATGCAAACCTTCTGAGCACCGACTGTTTCAAGTGAGGCACCAGAACCATAAGTGAATCCCTGTTTGCCTTCGTAAGTTTGACCCGGCTTAACCACCAACACGCTGTCTATGGTTTTTGAATCCATCTAAACGTTCTCCAAGATGATCCTCGGTAAAGGCGGGTTTGATTCTAAAGTGTACAATGCACGAGCCAAGCAGAAACTAATCTACTTCACAGTGATTGAAGTCACTTCACTCAATACTGGAGGCTTGTGAGGCACATGGCTCCAATCCCCTAGCAGCAACTGTAGCGTATGAGTTCCCGAGGGTAGTTCTTTGGTGACTTGCGTCTGACCTCCACCGAAATGAACAATCTGATCCGTCGCAGGAAGTCCGGAATCTAAGTCCAGAGTACTGGGGTCCGTGTTGATCAGGAGGTGATGATGACCAGTGTTGTCTTTTTCAATTCCTGCAGGAGCCACACCCATACCTTCCAGCCCAAACACAATGGTCACCGGATTCGAGACAGTCGAACCATTTGTTGGTGATATAATGTAAACGCGAGCACCTTCTGGTGACGCCGTACGATGATCGTCAGCAAAAGCGCCTCCACAAAATAGCATTGCCATTGATAATGATATTGCCCAACGCTTCATTGCATCCTCCTTGCACTAAAGGAATATGTTATCCTGATTGAGCGCGGCGATGCAAACTTAGAAAAGCGCGTTAGATAAATGGAACCTAAAGCATGGGACAATTCGGAATCGATCAAGCAATCGTTTTCATGGCGGTTGCCGGATTAATCGCTGCGGTTGTGTGGCGGCCAAAAGCAGTGCTGATTATTGCTGCAGCGGCTTTGGCTTTCTTTGTTATCAAAGCAACTGTGACCTAGCGTCAGCATCGTCAGATAGATTCAGTCATCCCACCACGAAAAATTGGCAAGCCAGAATGAAATACCCCTGATTTTGTTTCAAGGGGTTTGGTGAGCCAGTGTTCATCTAGTGTTACAAACGACATTCATTCACCTCGACTGGCTATGCGATAGGCGTTTGTCTCAGATTCCTGATCCTCTTCTTTCCCGGCTATATTTAAGGAAGATAAGGCCCCCAGCCGATACTCCCGCCGACGCCCCTGATGATTGAAGTAAAAGTACCAGCTCGATGAACTATCCCTTTTTACCAGATAGAGATTACCACCATCAGAGATCCGGCCCTTACTTTTCCCGTCGGGCAGGGGAGATTTGTGGAACAAGTCTATCTGACGTGCTGTCAGCTTATTCAAGGCTCTCGACATATGTGACCTCCATCAATGCCCCACTTCTGGCCCATCTACTGGCCCACTTTATTTGTGGGCCACAACGAGGACATCCTGAAGACGTGAAGTGGACGTTGTAGAGAAGATATAGGATCAAAGCCCCATATCACAATGGTTTAGGGGCCAATCTAGAGACAGAATAAATACGGTAAAGGTAATGGTGTGGTGCCCAGGAGAGGACTCGAACCTCCACTTCCATACAGAAACTAGCACCTGAAGCTAGCGCGTCTACCAGTTCCGCCACCTGGGCATCAGGAGCGCGAGGGCGGTTTAGGGGGATGTTTGGCGCGTGTCAATTGTAAAATCCTCATCAATCCACCGCGATCGAATTTAACTGCGTGTTTAGCCGAAAAACTCCCCCAATTTCACCAAAGTGACCTTTCGCAACACAACGATTGGGTCTAATTAGACAGGAAAATGTCGTTTCAATTCTGCCGGAGCCGAAACATGTCTGCAACATATCCCAAACTTGTCACCGTATTCGGGGGATCAGGATTTGTGGGCCGACATGTGGTGCGGGAACTGGCATCGCGTGGATACCGCATTCGCGTGGCGTGCCGACGACCTGATTTGGCTGGCCATCTGCAACCTCTGGGCAACGTGGGGCAAATTCACTGTGTTCAGGCCAACCTGCGCTATCGCTGGTCAATCGACCGGGCAGTAGAAGGTGCAGACGTGGTCATCAATCTTGTTGGCATACTGGCGGAAAGCGGAAAACAGTCCTTCGACAGTGTGCAAGCGCGTGGGGCAGGTTGGGTCGCACAGGCTGCTGCAGCCGTGGGTGCCCGCATGGTCCAGATGTCTGCAATTGGTGCCGATGCAGAGTCTGAGGGCAAGTATGCATCTACCAAGGCGTTGGGCGAGGCCCTTGTGCGCGCCGCCAGCCCAGATGCCATAATTTTGCGCCCCTCCATAATTTTCGGCCCCGAAGATGATTTCTTCAACCGGTTTGCGGCCATGGCACAGGTTTCACTTGTCTTGCCGCTGATCGGTGGTGGCCACACATTGTTCCAACCCGTTTATGTGGGGGATGTGGCCCGGGCCATAGTCAAGGCCGCTGATGGAGAATTGGCGGGCGGTTCGACATGGGAACTGGGCGGTCCGGAAGTTCTCAGCTTCCGGCAGTGTATGGAACGCATGCTCGAGGTTATCGGTCGTAAGCGACATCTGGTCACCTTGCCATTTGGTATGGCAAGCGCGATTGGAGGTTTAATGCAATATTTCCCCGGTGCTCCGATCACGCCGGGCCAGGTGGAAATGCTAAAATCGGACAATATTGTATCGACTGAACGGGTGGGTGAGCAGCATACGTTGCAAGGCATGGATATAATACCAGCCAGCCTGACGACGATATTACCGCAATATCTTGTCCGCTTTCGCAAATACGGCCAGTTTGAAGAAAACCGCGGACTTTGATGCAAAACCGATGTATCTGCGCAACAGGTGCGTCAAATTGAGGCCGCTGGTAGCAAGAAAGTGATACCGTCAAGGCCTTGCCGCAATTGTTTGGCAAGTGTTTATTGATATCAAGTGAGTAAGAAGGGCCGGGGATTCGAGTAACTGGGTCTCGTGCGCGCTTGCAATTGGAAAAATCAATATGCGTCAAATACTGGCACTTGTTCTGACTTCTGCTTTTTTGTGGTCTGCTCCTGTTGTGACGGTGAACCAACCGGTTCAGGCCCAATCCCTGTTTGATGCACTGTTTCCTCGTGCAGCCGAACGCAGGCGCAAGCGCATCGAAATGATGCGGCAGCGCGAGCGGGCATATCTGCGACGCAAGAAGATTGCAAGTGGTGGGCTTCGTGTGAAAGCACCGCGTTTCAAGATTTATGCGCCCACAACGCCTACAACCATTAAACTGTCCAGTCTGTCTGCGGCTTTTGCAGCCCATGAAGCCAGCCTCGCTTCACAGACCGCAGATCAACCGCTGCCGGTCGAGCCATCACAACCAACTCCGTTGGATACGGTACCAGTTGGGTCGGATCCGATCGAATCCAATGCTCAAGAAGTTCCGGCAGCAACAGATCGTTCTGCCTCTTCTCAAGACCTCTCTGCGACGGACGCGATCATGACGGCGTCAGCTGATACCGATGGTGCAACACAGGAATATGGCTTGCCTGCAGGGGTGCAAACGGCGGCTGTGGTGGATACCACGGAAGAGGGCCTGACCCCGCCGGCGCAGCATTCTTTGCCATCGCCGCCGCCACCACCGGAACCACCTGCCGCACGCCTCTCACAAGGGCAGGAATATCTGGGCCGTATTCGCATTAAGGCTCGCAAACAATTGGGCGACGCAGTTGTCGACTACTATGGTGATAATCCAAGTTTTCTTTGGATCAGTGGCAATGGTGTCATATCCAGCAAGGCCAATGACATGCTGAAAGTCCTGGCAGACGCAGATTCCTATGGATTGCGTATTGAGGATTATGCCCTGCCGCTCATGACTATTGGAGATGATGCATCACCCGATCAATTGCTCCGCGCATCCATGGAGTTTGAATTTGCCCTGACCGCTGCCGCTCTGCGCTATATGGCTGATGCCCGATACGGATTGGTCAACCCAAACCGCATTAGCGGATATCATGATTTCTCAAATCTGAATTCCGACTATCAAGGCAACATCAAAAAGCTTGCTGAGTCAGATGATCCAGCTAAGTTCCTGTTGAGCCAACACCCAGGTGAACCGGTGTTTGAGGATTTGCGCCAGGCACTACTTGAAGCCAAACGCAATGCCCAGGGTTATGATACGATTTACATTGCGCCGGGCACATTCATCCGCCCCGGACAAACCAATGACCAGTTGGAAAATATTATTGAGAGTGTTCGTCGCAAAGCTTCCAACACCTTGTTGGAAGACCATTTTGATGTCTTCTCAGTTGATCATGGGGATGGAGTATATACAGACGAAGTTGTCGCCATGATCCGTGATTTTCAAAGATCGCAGGATTTGAAGTCGGATGGAATTATTGGCAAGAATACGATTGCAAAAATGCGGTCGGGCGATCCAAATCTGCAAGTTAACAAGGTATTATATGCGATGGAGCGTCTGCGCTGGCATCCAGACAAATTCGGCGATACGCACGTTTTCATCAATCAACCGGCCTATAGAGCAAGCTTCATGAGAAATGGTGAGGCAACACTGTCCATGCGGGCCATCGTCGGCAAGCCTTCGAACCAGACCAATTTCTTCTACGACAAGATCGAATATGTGGAATACAATCCTTATTGGGGTGTGCCGCGTTCCATTCTTGTGAACGAGATGCTGCCAAAGCTTGTCAATAATCCCGGTTATCTCGACAACCTCGGTTATGAGGTGACAACACTGAACGGGCGGCGCATTTCGTCGTCCAGCGTTGATTGGTGGAATGTCGGCAGCGATTTCCCGTTCAACGTACGCCAGCCCCCTGGTGCCAAGAATGCGCTCGGTGAATTGAAAATCATGTTCCCCAACAAGCATTCAATTTACATGCATGATACACCTGCAAAAAACCTGTTCAGCCGCGACCAGCGCGCCTTCTCCCATGGATGTGTGCGGCTTGCTGATCCACGGGCAATGGCTGCTGCTGTATTGGGTTCGGACAAAGTTGAGGTTGCCTATCAGTTGAGCGATGGCCGTAACAAGAAGCAGCAGTTGTCCCGTGAAATTCCGGTGTATGTGGCCTATTTCACAGCCTGGCCAGATGCCGATGGAAAGGTTCAGTATTACGACGACATTTATGGCCGTGATGAAGCTCTGGGAAAGGCAATGCAGATCGAACGCGATACAAGGGAGCGGGCACGCGACGTATAGTTCCCGCACACTGTGCAGCGTTGCATGCGGTTGAGTGATGGGCCAGTCGGCATTGGCAGTTTCGATATTGCTAGACTCGGCTGCAGGTTTTTTGCCCAACCGGCTTGACTTTGCGGCCGTTGACTCCGATAGACCCCAGTTCCCGTTGCCGCGAAAGCTGCAAGCAGTGCGCAGAGGCAACACTTTTGGCAAAATCCGACCCCGCAGATAAACCGAACATGCGCGATTCCAGCGTTGCAAAAGATAACCCATTTCTGCAGCTTGGATTATCAGTTCAAGTCGTACGCCCCTTGGCTGTGCTTGGCATCACAACTCCAACACCCATTCAGCAGCAGGCTATACCTTTGGTGCTCTCTGGTCAGGATGTCATGGGGCTTGCTCAGACCGGCACTGGCAAAACAGCAGCGTTTGGGCTGCCGCTGGTTGATCGTCTGCTAGCCGATGGTGAGAAGCCAGCGCAACGTTCGGCACGGGCTCTGATTTTGGCGCCCACACGTGAGTTGGTAAACCAGATTGCTGACAACCTTCGCAATTATGTGCGCAAGACGCCAGTTTGGGTCAGTTCCGTTGTGGGCGGACAGTCAATCAATCCGCAAATCAAACATCTCATTCGCGGAACGGACGTGCTGGTTGCAACACCTGGGCGTTTGCTTGATCTGGTTGCACGCAAGGCCATCACTCTGGAAACGGTACGTTATCTCGTTCTGGATGAAGCAGACCAGATGTTGGATCTGGGCTTTATTCACGACCTGCGCAAGATTGCCAAAATGCTTGGCACACCCCGTCAGACTTTATTGTTTTCTGCAACCATGCCGCGCTCAGTGGAAGAATTGTCACGTGCCTACCTCAATGAACCGGCACGCGTTGAGGTTTCCCCTCCGGGTAAAGCTGCTGACAAGGTGAACCAGTCTGTGTGGTTTGTTCCTGCCAAGGAAAAAGCTGATTTGCTAAAAACTTTGCTGGCCGAACGGGAAGGAGATCTCTCGCTCGTCTTCGCTCGAACCAAACATGGTGCCGAAAAACTGATGAAACAGTTGGTTGCCCACGGATTTGCGGCCGTTTCGATCCATGGCAACAAAAGTCAGGGGCAGCGAGACAGGGCGCTTAAAGCCTTCAAGTCCGGTGAAGCGCGTATTCTGGTCGCCACGGATGTTGCCGCACGAGGCATTGATATTCCCGGCGTATCACATGTCTACAATTTCAACCTCCCAGAAGTGCCGGAAAACTATGTCCATCGAATAGGGCGCACCGCACGCGCGGGTTTGGCCGGCGAAGCAGTCGCATTCTGTGCACCAGACGAACGCAAGCTTTTGAAGCAGGTGGAACGCCTGATGAATATTGACATTGCTGTGGCTGGAGGGGAGGACAGTGCCCCCACTGCAGACGTTGCGGCGGGGCGCCCAAACACTCGTCGCGGTAGTTCCGCAAAGCGCGGGAACCGCAATGCCGATGGAAGCCCCAAGAAGAAACGTCAGACGCGCAGATGGGATAATGATGAGCCCTCAGCAACAAAGTCGCACAGCAGGAATGATCGTCATCGTGTTGGCAAGAAATCTGAATCCAAAAAGGAAGTCGCATCAAACGTCACCGATCAATCGGCAACAAAAAGTGGCAATGACCGGCCAACCCAGTCAAAACAGAATAAGCCCTTCAAGTCCCGGAAGAACCGCCGTAACCGGCCAAAGGCTGGCAATCCGGGGGGCGGCGGTAACCAGTCCAAACCTCGCGGTTCCAGGCAATCCAATGCATCTGGAAGATCCCGGCAGAAACCCAAATGATGGAATTCAGCTGCGCCATTTGATGGAACAGCCGGCCGACGCGATTTGTTCCTTTGGCCCTTGACCGGTCTTGGCAACAAGTCGCATGGCATTCAGCAGGTCGGTGGACCTATGTTCGATCTGGTCTGAAGTCGCGCCCGGCCGACAATCGTCAATCCGTCCGCGATACTGCAATTCCAAATTCCGGTTGTAACCAAAAAAGTCGGGTGTGCAGACGGCCCCATATGCACGTCCCACGTCCTGGGCTTCGTCGATCAGATAAGGAAATGTGAACCCATATTTTTGGGCAAAGAGAACCATGTTTTGCGGGCTGTCAGCGGGGTAATCGCTATAGTCATTTGACATGATGGCCAACACACCAATGCCTTCATCTTGCAGCTTTTTTGCATCCTGCGCCAATCGATCTGCAATAGCTACAACATAGGGGCAATGGTTGCAGATAAAGACAATCAAGAGACCATTTGGACCGAGAGAAGACTGTGGTGAATGAACATCTCCGGATGGTGTTGGCAACTGAAAAGCCGGCGCTTGTGCGCCAAAATCACAAATGGGAGTGTTCAAAAGAGCCATGATCCGATTTCCATATCGATGAACGCCACAGGTTCCTGTCTAGAACCTGTTTGGCAGAAGCGCCACCACAAAATAGGAATTATGCCTTGGCCAGCATCCCGGCAATTTCATCCTTGAGCATCATACGTTTCTTGCGCAATTCCGTTTCAAACATTTCCGATGTTGGCTCTATGCCTGTTTCGACGCGATGAATCTGCCGGTTCAGTTCGTGATACTCCTCCGAAAGCTTGGCGAAATGAGCGTTTCTCATCTTCAAATCGTGCATGGTATCGATTTTGTCAGGAAATTCTTCTGCGAGTTCGTGAGGTACGTGAGACATGTATTACCTTTTCTAAATGGATTTCAGGGCAGGGCTTTCGTGATTTTCCGTTAGGCCTTGCGTTCTTGTCTGTGCTCAGGGTGCAGACTTGCGCCCAGAATATGGTCGCTGCGGCCAATGACATCATGACTTGTACCAACAATCAGCGGGTCGGGACTGCCAATGACCTCCTGATCCTTGCCGCTATAGGGCAGGGTGTTCAGGAAATGTCGCATGCAATTGAGACGGGCGCGTTTTTTATCGTTGGATTTTATGACTGTCCAGGGCGCATCTGCTGTGTCGGTATAAAAGAACATCGCTTCCTTGGCTTCTGTATAGTCTTCCCACTTGTCCAGCGATTGCCGGTCGATTGGCGACAGTTTCCATTGTTTAAGTGGCTCAACTTCACGGGAATCAAAGCGGCGTTTCTGTTCATCGCGTGTCACTGAAAACCAGTATTTGAACAGGATGATGTCCGAACGCACCATCATTCGTTCCAGTTCAGGAGCTTCACGCATGAATTCCAGATAGTCATTGGCCGAGCAAAAATTCATCACCCGTTCCACTCCGGCACGATTGTACCAGGACCGGTCGAACAGAACCATCTCACCACCCGCAGGCAGGTGGTGGATATAACGCTGAAAGTACCACTGGGTTTTTTCACGGTCTGTCGGTTTGTCCAATGCGACAACTCGCGCTCCGCGCGGGTTCAAATGCTCCATGAATCGCTTGATGGCTCCACCCTTGCCGGCCGCGTCGCGACCTTCAAAAAGCAGGACGACTTTCCTGCTCTCGGCCCTTATCCACTCCTGGGCCTTGAGCAGTTCAACCTGCAGGCGGGCTTTCTCGGCTTCATAATCCACCGTGGTAATTTTGTCCTTGTAGGGATATTCGCCATTTTCAAAGAAATGGCGGGCTTGCATGGCGCTTTCTGCCGAACTGGTGGCGGTCAGCGTGCTGTCAGAAGCCAGTGATGGTTTGGCAGGTTTGGCTGAATTATTCATTCCTGCAGGTTTGGGTTCCGCTTTGGATTGAAGTGTCGTCGTAGTAGCCATAATTCGCTCCCCTGTTCACATCTGCAGTATCAACAACAGTGTGCCTGTAGATCGGCCAAAGTTCTTTGACCTAGATCAAGGGTGAATTTCGACGGGTCTGGTCGCGATGAAGCCAGATTTCAAAGTCAGTGTCGTTCGACGAAAGAATCCAAAACGCGCTTCTGCCCGGCTTTCTCAAACTCAATGGTCAGTTTGTTGCCGTCAATGGAGAGAATGGCACCATAGCCAAACTTCATGTGAAACACGCGCTCGCCAGCAGAAAATGAGCTTTCCTCACCGCCGACGACTGATTTTGCGACCAACTCCCCCTCAATGGTGCGAGGGCCGCCGGAATAGGTGGATTTGTAGCCTGAGCGGGTTCCCCAGTTCTTTGCCGTATCTTCGTTGGAATTGGCCTGTGCCCGTCTCCAGCCCGGTGAAGTATAGCCTGAATTGCTGAACGGATCGGAGGTATCAAACCGGCTTTGGCCATAGGTACCGCCAGACCCGCCAGCGCCATAACCGCCATAGGAGCCGGAGGGTTCCACGACTTCGACGTTGTCAGCGGGCAATTCATCAATGAACCTGCTGGGTATGCTGGTTTGCCATTGTCCGTGAATTCTTCGGTTTGAAACAAACCAAATATGGCAATTCTTGCGTGCCCGCGTAATGCCGACATAGGCTAGTCGCCGCTCTTCCTCCAGGCCGCTGCGCCCCCCTTCGTCGAGACTGCGTTGATGGGGGAACAGGCCTTCTTCCCAACCGGGCAGAAATACAGTGTCAAATTCCAGCCCCTTGGCGCTGTGCAGTGTCATTAGATTGACTGCGTCCAGATTGGGGTCGTTTTCTGTATCCATGACAAGGGAAACATGTTCCAGAAAGCCGCGCAGGCTTTCAAATTCATCCATTGAACGGATGAGTTCCTTGAGATTGTCGAGGCGGCCCGGTGCATCGGCGCTTCGGTCGTTTTGCCAGAATTCCGTATATCCCGATTCATCGAGAATCATCTCCGCCAGTTCGGTATGGGAACTGGAGTCGATCAGATCGGCCCAACGGGCAAAATTGAGTGCGAGTGTTTTCAGCGTGGTGCGCTGTTTGGGTTTCAATTCCTCGGTTTCCACCAATTCATTGACGGCTTGCAGCATTGGTATGCGTCTGGCCCGCGCGTGTTCACGAATGATCCGAATGGTTGCCTCACCGAGGCCGCGCTTGGGCGTATTTACGATTCGCTCGAATGCCAGATCGTCTGCTGGCTGGCAGGTGACGCGGAAATAAGCCATTGCATCCCGGATTTCCATGCGCTCGTAAAAGCGCGGGCCGCCGATCACCCGGTAGTTAAGCCCCAGAGAGACGAAGCGGTCTTCAAACTCCCGCATCTGAAAGGATGCGCGCACCAAAATCGCCATTTCGTTGAGGCTGTGCCCCTTGGTTTGCTGGCTTTCGATTTCTTCACCAATGGCACGGGCTTCTTCTTCGGAATCCCATCCGGCGGCCACCTTGACTCGTGCTTCATCCGGATCTGCAATTTCTGCAGTCAGTGTTTTTCCCAACCGGCCCTCATTGTGGGTAATGAGATAGGAAGCAGCCTTCAAAATGTGTGACGTGGAACGATAATTGCGTTCAAGGCGGATCACCTTGGCACCCTTGAAATCCCGGTCAAAGCGCAGAATGTTTTCAACCTCGGCACCACGCCAGCCATAGATGGATTGATCGTCATCTCCCACACAGCAAATGTTGGTTAACGCTGCGCTGTTATCGCTTTCCTGATCGGGCGTGGGGAGACCGGCGGCGGCCTCGGCTGCCTGTTGTGCCGCAGAGACCGGAGCGATTTGCCGAGGCTGCGCAAGCAGCCGCAACCAAAGATATTGGGCGACATTGGTGTCTTGATATTCGTCCACCAGGATGTATTTGAACCGGTTTTGATAGTCGCGCAAAACATCAGTGTTTTCGCGAAAAAGACGAATGCATTCAACGAGAAGGTCACCAAAGTCGCAGGCGTTGAGGATTTTCAGGCGCTCCTGATAGGCGCTGTACAATTCACGGGCCCGGCCATTGCCAAACGAGCGGGCATCTCCTTCGGAAATGTCCTGTGGACTCTGTGCCTTGTTTTTCCAACCGTCGATCAGGCTGGCCAATTGCCGCGCCGGCCAACGTTTGTCGTCAATCCCTTCAGCCTGTATGAGTTGCTTGAGCAAGCGGATTTGATCGTCCGTATCCAGAATTGTGAAGCCGGATTTCAATCCCACAAGTTCAGCATGGCGGCGCAAGATTTTCACACAGATCGAGTGAAAAGTTCCAAGCCAGGGCATGCCCTCAACAGTATCACCAACCATTCCGCCAATGCGGTTCTTCATTTCGCGGGCAGCCTTGTTGGTGAATGTGACTGCCAAAATCTGGCTTGGCCAGGCAAGATGCTGCTGAAGAATATGGGCAATGCGCGAGGTCAGGACGCGGGTTTTGCCAGTGCCGGCACCGGCCAGAACCAGGAGAGGGCCTTCGGTGGTCAGTACGGCGTCTTTCTGCTCTGGATTGAGACCCGCCAGGTAAGGCAGGTTGTCCCCATTGCCCATGGCAGGACGGCTGGCGTTCAGCGCGCGTGCAGCAATGCGACTGCCAGAATGATTCGATGCCCGTTCGTTCATCCCCGGTACTTAAGTGATTTTTGGCGTAATGGGTAGATGCTGCGCCAAGCTAGCAATAACCCATGATCCCGCTGTTTTGTTGCTGATCAATCTGCTTTGGGTGTTTGACGCAGAACCTGTTCAACACCGGCTTTCAAAATTGTTTGGTTCATTTTGCGAAATGGTTGAGCCAGCGGGTCAATAGGATAATCGATTGTTAAATGATCAGTTCCACTTGGCCGTGCGGCGAACCGGTCATAGCAACTTTCTGCAATCCTCAGTTTTACTCGGGTTACGGGCAGAGTGACTATGCCATCGGCTCGAAAACAGGATGAACCTAAAACACCTTCCCCGCGAAATCCGACGACCGCAGTCTTTCGTTCTCTTTGCAGTGCAATGGCAGCCAAAATTGCAGCGGACTTTGTTTTGGGTGAGACCAGAATCGTAAGTTTGCCCTTGTAATCGGGATTGCCAAGGGACTTTGGAAGGAGTTTGAAGACATACCGTCCCTTCTGTCTGCGGGCATTTTTTTGGAAGTTTTTCAAGTCTGTTTTTCGGAGCTTGGCATTCACGCCTTCCAAAAGGGAATAGGTATCGTCGGGAACATAGGCGAGCGATTTGCGATAATAGCTGCTATATATTTTGTGGGAACGCGGCAGAAAATAGGAAACCAGACGCTGCGCCTGAGGGATGTAGCCGCCGGGTGAATCCGTCAGGTCAAGGATTACGTGTTTGGGTTTGTCATGAATCAACTTGCGCATGATCCTGTAAAGTTCATCGGTTTGAAGACTGGAGTCTTCGAACCCTTGCATGTAAATATAGGCATACGCGCGATCTGCACTTTGGCCAGCAGCGATGCCAAATCCGTTTTTCAAATCCGTCCGCAAATAGTCCAATGCAGTCCAGCCAATTCCGACCGGTTTCAACTGTGATGCACGCTGCCGGAAGTCGTTTTTGTTTGATCTGGCGAATAGTTTACGCCGTCTCATGCCCGGCATTACTACGGTATTGTCTGGCTTCTGGAATCGGAAGTCATATTGGGTGGGATGTCCCAGAAACTGGCTCAGATGGAGTGCAATCGCGTCGTCGTGCTGCCTCGTAAAGACCGTTCCATCCCTTATGCATCCGTCAGTCGACACGATTCCTTCGAGAAAATTGCGGATTTCTGCACTCGTCCGCCCGCCAATTTCTGCCAGATCTCGGCCCCGGTACCCGCTTTCCTCGTCGTCCAAATAAAGCCGGGACTTGGTGGATACGAGATTGTGGCCGAGATAGATCGCCTCCGAGGTGCTGATCTTTTTGAATTCTGCCCCCAAGTGGACCTTTGTGTGTTCATCACAAACCGAAGCCAGCATTCTTTGAACGAGGTTGATGACTTGCCATCGTTCTTGGGGGCCGGATACCGACCCCTGTATTTCCCGCCAAATGCGCTGCAGCTCTCGTCTGGATCTGTATTCATACAAATTAGGGTGTATCTCTTCGAGTAATCTTTGCAGATAGGCCAGATCTTTGCCGGTCTGTTCAGCTGTATGGAAATCATCTCCGGGAAAAGCTCGCGTCGGCAAAGTGGATGCCAATATTACGAATATTGATGCTGTCAAAAAATTAGCAATAAAAATTAAATATTTTTTTCTTAATATGTTCATTAAATATCATTTCCATAAAATAAATAATTGTAAATACGATTCATTAATTTTTTTTATTTTAATTTTATTTTCGATAATTTTGGCGTCGAGTTATTTTTCAGGCAGGTCGGAACCAGCTTGAACTTCACAACATTATTGACCAGTTTGCAGACACTCCTGTGCAACAAAGTCGGATGCTTTGATCAGTTCAGACAAAAATGAAATCTCTTCCGGTTGGCGGGGGTGGCTCATCTGGTCACTGTCGGCAATTGCTTTTGGATATGCATTTTTCCAACGCGTTGCTCCCGGTGTCATGGTCTCGGATCTGATGCGCGACTTTGCCATTGGTGGTGGCATGTTGGGTGTTCTCTCGGCATTGTATTTCTATCCTTATTTTCTGCTTCAAATTCCCCTGGGAGCCTTACTCGACCGATTGGGTGCGCGAGTACTGCTTTCTTGTGCGGTGCTGTTGGCTGGGTTGGGGTCCTTTCTTTTTGGGTCCGCGGAAAGTCTTTGGGTCGCTTACTGCGGGCGAATTTTGATCGGCATAGGTTCGGCAGTCGGGTTTCTTGGCTCACTTAGCCTCGCCAGCCGCTGGTTTCCTCAAGAGCGTTTTGCTTTCCTGACCGGGCTGAGCATGTTTCTCGCCATGATGAGTGGCGTACTGGGGCAGGGACCACTGGCGGTCTTTGTCGAATCCTATGGATGGCGGGCCAGCCAGTGGAGCCTTGGCATATTCGGGGTGGGACTGGCCATGGTCATTTTTGCGGTCGTACGCAATGCACCATCAGGAAATTCCGCTGCCGGTGCTGCAGTCGCGCAGAACTGGGGGGAGGTCTGGGCAGGTTTGCGACGTGCAGCGACGTTGTGGAACACGTGGAAGATTGCATTGGTCGCTGGTTGCATGTCCGGCCCGATGCTGGTGCTGGGCGGACTTTGGGGTGTTCCCTATTTCATGGCGGCCTTTGATCTGGAACGGCCTCATGCCGCCTATCTTGTATCCCTCTTGCTGCTGGGTTGGGCGGTGGGTGCTCCATTGAGCGGTTGGGTGTCGGACAGGCTGAGACGCCGCAAGGCAATTCTGGTTTTCGGGCTGTCAATATTGACGGTTGCGCTCGCACTTTTGTGCTTCCTGCCGTCACCCTCGCTGATGATGGCCACAGCTCTCTTGATTGTCGTCGGCATTGCAGGCAGCGCCATGGTGCCCAGTTTCGCACTGGTCCGCGAGACATCCGCAGAGACGATCGGCGGGTCGGTTACGGGTATCGTCAATGCGATGACAGTTGCGTCGGGAGCGCTGTTGCAGCCACTCGTCGGTTTTGTGCTCGACTTTGTCTGGGACGGGTCCTTCGAATACGGCTCGCGTGTCTACGCTCCATCAGATTATCAAATCGCATTTACCATCATGTTTGCAACCTCGCTGGCAGGCCTGTGCGTTGCTCTGACCTTGAAAGAGTGGCGTGTTTGAGATTGGCAGGATTGATCAGCGGTGCTCTTCGACACTCATGTCGACCAGCGCCTTGTTATAGGTGCGAAGAGCGGCAAGCTGGGTGGCCCAGCCAATGATTTTTTTGGAATCCCGAGTATCGACTACCGGCAGCCTTACCGCACCTTTTTCATCAAATAGGCGCATAGCTGTTTCCAGGCTGTTGTCGGCGCGCAATACGCTTGTATCGTAATCTTCGCTCAGCCTGTCGGCATCTCCGGGCCCCACAGACTCCATGAAATCGGAAACGCGGGTGCTGTGAATCATCAGCCGGTGCGGGCCATCCTGAACACGCATGCCTCTGGTTTCCAGCTGCCATTGGAAGAAAGAACGGCCGTGAATGGCTTGATTGACACCAACCGCGATTGAGACCGTCAACAAAAGCGCCAAGGACAGGGCATAGCCGCCGGTCAGCTCAAAAACCATCACAACCGTGGAAATGGGAGCGCCAATAACCGCGCCAGCCATAGCACCCATGCCAAGAATGGCATAAAGCCCCTGGGAAGATGACAATTCAGGAAAAACCTGCGCTGCGATCAATCCAAAAGCGCCACCAGCCATGGCGCCGATATAGAGGGATGGTGAAAACACTCCACCGCCAAATCGCGAAGCAAGGGTAATTGAGGTTGCAGCCGTCTTGGCTATCAAAAGGGTCATTAGCATGATCAGCGTAAATTGATTTTTCAACGCCATATCGGTCGCCTCATATCCAACGCCGAGAATTTCAGGAAGAAACACGCCAATGCAACCGATCATCAGGCCACCGATGGCAGGTCGCAGCCATAATGGCATTACAATGGACCTTGCCACGTGGTCAGTTGCGATAAGGCTGAACTGGAAGATGATTGCGATAATGCCGCACGTTACACCCAACAGTGCAAAAGCAGGCACTTCGAGATAGGATGTTATCTGATATTCGGGAATGGAAAACGCTGCTGCTTCACCGAACCAGAGCCGGGTCGCGATCGTACCCATCACCGATGAAATGACAATCGGAATAAAGGAGCGTTTTGAGTAATGTCCTAATACAACTTCATGAGCAAAAAGCACGCCTGCAATGGGCGCGTTGAACGACGCTGAAACTGCGCTGGCCACGCCACACGCCAAAAGGGTGCGCCGCCCCCAGTCGGGCAGTTTGAACCGGTCTGTGACCCAGGTTGCAAGGGTCGCTCCCAGATGAACGATAGGACCTTCACGACCGGAACTGGCACCAAAGCCGAGGGACAACGCGCTAATAAAGGCAGATCCCAGGCCGGGTTTGAGTTCGATATTTCGACCTCCGTAGGATTTTGCCTCGATGACATCCGCTACGCCATAAGTGCGTCGGGCAGGCATAAAGCGCACAAGCAACCAACCGATCAGCAATCCGCCACAACTGGGTGCCAGCACAATCCATATCCAGTGGATTTGCTTGGCTGACGTCGCAACGGTTTCAGAGGCGACGCCGAGCCAAAGAAACTGGGTCTGCAATATCAGAACTCGAAACAGGATGGCGGCGATGGAAACGCTCAAACCGATTATGATCGAGATCAGCCACAGCTGCGGTTCACGCGAAGTTATAAAAGTTTGCAGATTGGGAGTAATCCAGCCACGCAAGATGGACGGTAGCTGACGGATTATCTCTGGCATTGCACCAATCCCCGTTTCCCCTTTGTGCGATTCCCCCTGCTGACCAGACTACCCTGTTTTCTTCACTATTTCGATGCGTCTCCCGATATTCTCCGATCTTGGTAAATTCTGGTGCCTGTCGGCGACTTCATTGAGTTGATTCATGATGTCATCCGGGAATGGCGATACACGCGGTCCGCTCATGTCTATATGAAGGGACATGGTTTCCGACGTGGCCGACAACCAACCGTCTTCATGCATCAGTTCAGCGTAGGCATGAATTCTCTTCTCATCGTGATCAACAATTTGCATGGCCACCCGTACCTTGTCTCCCAAATGGAGCTCGCGCACATAGCGCACATGGGCTTCTGCAGTGTAGAAGCTCAAATTGCGTTGCTTGATATAGTCTGGTCCCAGCCCGATTTCTTCAAAAAAGCTGTCGCAACCACGGTCAAACAGAACATTGTAATAGGCCATGTTGAGATGGCCATTGTAGTCGATCCAGCCCGCTTCTATGTCCATGAGTGGGGATATGTGTGGTTTAGCGGTAGTGTCCATAATTGCTGTCTCCAAACGGTGGACCGAATTAAGCATTCTGATAGTCTGGTATTGACACTTCGTGTGTGAAACAAGTGCTGGCAACTTAGATTTGGGAAAACTATCGATGGCGCTGTCTGACCTGCAAGCTGAAACCCGCAACGAAGAGGGGATTGAGACCGTTGTCGGTATACTCAAGCAACGGTTTGCGGACCGCTTGCAGACCAGCCACAGTCTTCGCGAACAACACGCGCATACGACCACCTACATTCCTTCCCAACTGCCCGATGCTGTTGTTTACCCGCAAACGACACAAGAGGTTCAGGAAATTGTGCGCATCTGTGCCGACCACAAGGTTCCAATCATTCCTTTTGGAACTGGTACATCCCTTGAGGGCGCGGTCAACGCGCCAGCCGGCGGGATTAGCGTTGACCTGATGCAGATGAATGTGATCCTTTCGGTGAATGCCGAGGATCTGGACGTGATCCTGCAGCCCGGTGTCACGCGTGAAGAATTGAATGTGCACTTGCGCGATCAGGGTCTTTTCTTCCCTATTGATCCCGGTGCCAATGCCAGTCTTGGTGGTATGGCCTCCACGCGGGCCTCCGGCACCAATGCCGTGAGATACGGTACGATGCGCGACAATGTCATCAACATGACCGCTGTCATGCCAGACGGCAAGGCCATCAAAACGGGTGGAAGGGCTCGCAAATCCTCTGCCGGATATGATTTGACCCGCCTGATGGTTGGTTCCGAGGGCACATTGGGAATCATCACCGAACTCACGTTGAAACTCTATGGCATACCCGAAAACATTTCTGCCGGCGTATGTCAGTTTTCTACCGTTGAAGATGCTTGCAATACGACCATTTTGGCGATGCAATCCGGTCTGCCGCTGGCTCGTGTAGAATTGCTCGACACATTGATGACCCAAATAATCGTGGAACAGGGGGGGCTGGATTATGACTATCGCCCGACACTGTTTCTGGAATTCCATGGCACCGACAAGGGTGTGGCAGAACAACTTGAGCTGTTCCGCGACATCGCCGGCGAGTTTGGAGGCTCGGACATCCAGTGGGTAAATACGGTTGAAGATCGCAACCAGCTTTGGAAAGCCCGCCACAATGCCTATTTGAGCATGTTGGCTTTCCGGCCCGGATGTGAGGGAATTGCGACCGATGCTTGTGTCCCGATTTCAAGATTGGCCGAATGCATATCTGAAACAATGAAAGATGTTGAGGAATTGAACCTGATTGCACCGATTATCGGACATGTGGGCGACGGAAATTTTCATGTGTCCCCTCTGATCATGATGGATGACAAGGATGAAGTATCCCGTGCCGAGGAAATGATCGAGCGGTTGAACCTTCGCACCATAGCTATGGAAGGAACCTGTACAGGTGAGCATGGAATTGGACAGGGCAAACGCCGGTTCCTGAGGTTGGAACACGGGGCTGGCGTTGATATCATGGTTGCCATAAAAAGGTCCATAGATCCTGATAACATTATGAATCCGGGGAAGATTATCCCCCTTGATTGAGTTTGGACCGGTTATGATGGCAAACCTGACCAAATGACGAATCTGCCGCGCAGAACAGAGGAACGATAGCAGTGAAATTTTTTGCATTCGTTGGCAGTCTTCTGGTGATTGCTCTGCTCGCGGCACTGATTTTGCCTCCCTATGTGGATTGGAATCAGTTCAAGTCGCGATTTGAGGCCGAGGCCAGCCTCACACTTGGTCTGCCGGTGACCGTAAATGGCCAAACCAGCGCACGCCTTCTTCCGCTGCCTTCTGTGACCTTCACCGATATTGAAATTGGGTCGTCAGAGGGCAAGCCTGCTGTATTGGTAGCTGACAGTTTCAAAATCGATGTTGAGCTTGCGCCACTGATGAAGGGCAATGTCGTGATTGTCGACATGCAGCTCAATAATCCAACAGTGAATTTTGAAATCGATGAAAAAGGGCAATTGGAATTCCCGGAGATCGACCAACAGCGTCCCGAACTGCGAGATGCCAACGTTTCACTTGAAAATATTTCGATCGAAAATGGCACGGTCAATTTGACTGACGTTCGCTATGACCGAGCGGTGCGGTTGGAAGGTGTCAGCGCAGAGGCCTCTGCGCGAACACTGAGAGGTCCGTGGCAGGTTGATGGGTTTCTATCCCATAATGAAGAGCGGTACCGGATCGGGCTTTCCACCGGAAGTTGGCAGCAGCAGGGAAGCATCCGCCTGACGATTGATGTTGAACCTCAATCGTTTCCCTATGATTTTGAGTTTAACGGCCCCCTTGTCGTGCGTGAAGGAATGCCAGCCTGGTCCGGCCGCCTCAAGATCAAACCCATGGGCCCGCAAAGCGATGAGGACCTGATCGTGTTCCGCAGGCCGGGTCAGGACCAGACATTCCCCATTCGGCTTGAAAGCGAATTGCAGATTGTTAGCGGTGGTGCGACGGCACCTGCGTTTGAACTGGATATTGGCTCGCGGGACGATCCTTACAAATTGACAGGAAACGGTCAGGCGGTATTCACCGAGCAGGTTTCGTTCAGACTTCGTGCAGAGGGACAACAGGTCAACGTTGAGCGGTTTTCAGCCGGGCAGGAACAAGGGCAGGATTTCTCCAGCCGTCTTGAAACGCTGAAATCCTTCCTGACCCGTATTCCGCAATTTGATGCCGATGGCGAGATCAATCTTTATCTGCCAGCTGTGGTTGCCGGTGATACTGTGATCCGTGAAGTTGGGATGGATTTACGGCCAGCTCCACTAGGTGCCGGATGGCAGGTCAATAATCTGGAAGCCCAATTGCCGGGACGCACGGAGATGCGCGCAGACGGGCAATTATTGCTGGGAGAAACGCTGGGCTATCAGGGCGAATTCCTGTTGGCATCCCAGCAACCTTCCGGGTTTGCCAAGTGGTTGGGCGCACCGGCGGATTCAGCCATTCGTGATCTTGCAGAAGCTGGATTTTCAGCCAAAACCGTGATCACAGGTGAGTTGGTTGAGTTCAACGAGGTCGAACTCATTTTGGACAAGGCCAAACTCACCGGATCCATTCGTCGCGAAAAACCAAGCGATGGCCGGGCGAGGCTGGTGACGAAACTGGCGGGTGATACGGTCGATTTTGATGAGCTGAATGGCTTGTTTGAACTGTTTTCGCTGGGAGGTGAGGAGCAAAAAATTGCTGCTCATGATCTGGACCTTGATCTGAACGCAGGCTCGTTAGCGTTTGCCAATTTGGAGGCCCGTGATGTAACAGCCAAAGTCAAACTGGAGCAGTCCCGGCTAATGGTTGATCAATTGACCATTGGTGACATAGCGGGGGCCAATATAAGTTTGAATGGCCAGTTGCAGGGACTCGCCGATCAACCGCAAGGAAAACTCGTATCCACCTTTACAAGTGCCAAGCCGGCCAGATTTCTGGAAACTATCAACAAGCGGTTTGGTCCTTATCCGATCATCGGACATTTTATCGAATCCGGCGGCATTATTCGCGACAGCGCTTTGGAACTGCAGTTTGAAGCCGGGCAAGAGGGGTATGAACTGGTTGTCACCGGCAAGAGTGGTGGCAGCGATATTGACGCTCGTTTGGCGGGAAATGATGTGTCCGTGCCACTTGATCAGCAGGAGGTTGACGCAAAGCTCATTGTGGTCAGCGAGCGGGCTTCAGATTTGCTGGCGCAGTTCGGCTTGCCGGTGATCCCACTAGTCGATTCAGGTCGCGCAGCCATGCGTCTTGAAGCCAGTGGCGTCTCCGAACAGGGATTGAAAACCGATGCGACACTGACATTGTCGCGGGGGTATATTGGTGCTGACGGCACGTTGAAACCAATTGTTGATGGTGAAAATATCAGCTTTTATGGGGTGCTCAAACTCAATGGTGAGTTTGAGGATATGGACACACCAATCTTGATGTCCGGTATTCCGTTTCCAGGTTTTGGCGAGGGGCTTGCCGGTGAATTCAATACCCTGCTTACAGTCAACGGTACCCGATTTCTTGCTCAGGAAGTGGCAGGCAGGCTGGGAGCATCAGAGTTCAGCGGTAATGGGTCAGTCGATCTTGCCAGACAGCCACGACCGATGGTGCGTGGCGATCTGTCCATATCCGATCTGGATGCGGCGAAGCTCGCCGGGCTGGTCTATACCAGACCCGCTGGAAATGTTTCAACAAACGCCTTGGCGACGGATGATGCCACCGGGTCTGCTGTATCCAATCAGCCGGTATTTTCCGGCATCGACGCCAGGATTAAGGTACGCTCTGATCGTGTGGGCATGTTCGAAACATTCCCTGATGTGACCAATGCAGCTGCCAATCTGTCTGTTCGCGATGGTGACATGAGTTTTGATTCTCTGAACGCTCAATGGATGGGTGGGCTGATCGAAGGTGAATTTGCCATGGCGCAAACTTCTGCTGCACGTTCCCTGAACGGTCAGTTGTCGATCAAAGATGCCGACGTCGCTGGTATTTCCGCACTTTCGGGCCTGCCCGAAGGTCTGTCCGGCCAATTGACAATGGGTGGCACGTTTGAAGCCACCGGCAAGGACTGGCCATCCATGTTGTCCCAGTTGACGGCAAGTGGAAGCCTGAAACTGACAGGAGGGCAGTTAGCCGGATTGAGCGGTACTGCTTTTCCTGCAATCCTGACAGCAGCAGATGCAACCAGCGATGAGGAAGTTGCAGACAGTGCGGAAACATTGCTGCAGTCTCAATTGGGCTTGGGAAGATTTGCCTTTGAGTCCGCAGAACTGCCGTTCAATATTGCTGGTGGTACATTGCGGGTCAACGGATTGCGGTTGAACAATGATTTCCTGCAAATCTCTGGCAATGGCCGTTATGATTTGACCTCCGGGCAGTCGCAATTCGAAGCAACTCTGGCTTTTGACCCCGGCAAGGAAGTTGTGGTTGGTGCATCGCCTGAATTCGACATTGCACTCGCGGCAGCTGACGGTGCGCTCAATTATTCGATCGATCCAAGCCTCTTTTCAACTTATCTGGGGATGCGGCTCAGTGAGCGCCGCGAACGAGAATTTGAAGCACAGCGTGCTGAAATTCTAGAACGGCAGCGGCTGCAACAGGTTGCCCGTGTTTATGCCCTTCAGGAAGAGGTGCGACGGATCGCGGAAGCTGAACGTGAACGCATTCGATTGTTGGAAATCCAGCAGGAAGAACAACGCCGCCGCGAGCTGGCGCGTCGCATTCGTGAAGAGCTGGAACGCAAACGTATCGAAGCAGAAATTGAGGCAGCAGAAAAAAGAGCAGCCCGCGAAGCTGCCCTCGAAGCGGGACGTCGCGAGCGTCGGCAACTGGAAATTGACTTGTTGAAGAAGCAGGCCGAGGAAGCTGCCGAACGTATCCAGCGTGGTGATTTTGATCCAGTGGAATGATCAGCAGCTGGCCTTGCTGAACGCCAAAGGATTCTTAGCTATTGGTCGGGTTCCCGGCTAGCAAATTCCGACTTTACCCAGGCCAATACATGCAGGCGCAGCGCTGAGGACAGATTTTGATCAGCCATGCGTCTTGAATCAATTTGCGTGACGAGTTGGGCCACTGATATCTTCCTGTTTTCAGCAATAGATTTCAGTTCTGCCCAAAATTCATCTTCGAGTGAAAACGAAGTTCTGTGTCCGCGTATGGATACGGAGCGTTTGGCCATGGGCTATTTTTTGCGAAACGCGTCCAAAGACACGACGTCGGCACTGGAGTCGGCCTTATCCTCGTTGTCATCAGAAATGTCTTCGCCGGCTCCATTCTCGCCGCTCCGCTCACCGTCGCCATCGGCCTGCGTTTCCATCTTAGATGGTGAGGGCAGGGCGCTGACGTCGTCGCTGTCTTCGACTTGTCTTTGTCCACCGGCGGACTCATTGTCGTCGTCAGTAGCTTCAAATTGCAGGCCGAACTGCACGGAGGGGTCGAAAAATCCGCGTACGGCTGCAAATGGAATGGACAGTGCTTCGGGCACATTGTCGAATGAGAGGCCGATTGAGAACCCTTGTTCGGTGGCTTCAAGGTCCCAGAACTGGTGTTGAATGACGATCGTCATTTCTTCTGGATATTTTTCCCGCATCCGGCTCGACATGCGAACTCCGGCAAATTGGGTATCAAATGTAATGTAGAAATGGTGGTCACCGGGAAGTCCGGTGCGTGCAATTTCCTGCAATACTTTTTTGACCACTCCGCGCAAGGCTTCCTGGGCCAGGATATCGTAGCGGATCAGATCTTCAACTTCAGGTGATTCAGGAGTATCTGGCATGGGTCAGCGCAAAATTGGGTCTGTTTGTTGAAACTATAGCCGCTCGATGGCGAGTTGCCACTAGGCAAATCGAAAAATTAAGTGGAGGTTTCTGTTGCCAGGTACCTCCGAACCCCGCCTAACAGTGCGAACCGTCAGGAGTTAAATTGAAGACTTAGCACAGCTTACGCTGCGATCCGTGCTTCCGCATAGTTGTTATCATTTGCAACTATAATAATGGCCCGATATCGGTGGGTACCATGCCGAGTGAAAACGCAGTCTTTACACCCTCGTCGATCCTATTTCGCCCCCGCCAAACTGCAATTCTGTGCAGCATGTTGCAGTTTGGTGGAGGCGCCGGGTACCGCCCCCGGGTCCGAATGGCTTATTACAAAGGTCATTTATCACCATAGTCGGGTTGCCCCGACAATCAGAATATAGGGTTGATGCGCCCCTATTGGAAGGGCTGCAATCAATTTTGCCTGTTTGACATTATTGAGAGCAGCTGATCTCATGTTCCAACGGTGCTAACAAACAGGGCGACAGTCATCCGGACGCCCTCCAATGGTTTCAAAATTTGTAAGCCAGCTTAGCCGTATACGCTTTCCTTGCCGAAATGCTTGGTCAGCATATAGTACACGACCGCGCGATACTTGTTTCTATTGGAACGGCCATAGGCTTCGATAACGGCGTCCATGCCTTCATCCAATGCAGGACCGTCGCTCAATCCGAGCTTTTTGATCAGAAAGTTGTTCTTCACCGTTTCCATTTCAGCTTCATCTGTCCCCGATACGGTGGAGGCATCATCGTTGTAGATTGCCGGGCCACATCCGATGGTCACTTTGGTAAGCAGGTCCATGTCTGCTGTAATTCCGCACTTGCTTTTCATGTCTTCGGCGTATTTGGCAATCAGTTCATCACGTTTGCTCATTCTAGTTGGTCTCCCTTTGGGTGTTGCCCTGAATAATATGCCCGCCACGTTATTTTACACCGTGCCACACGGCAAGCGCTTTCTCGCCGCAGAGCATTTGTGAGCGTTCGATTTGTGGATGAGTGGTGTTTGGCTTTGTCCTGTGGCCGGACGTGGTAAAACCATTGGGTCGATTCGCCTTCATTCAGGGATATAATGCGCCAATATCTTCACTTGCTGGAAACCGTTCTTGCGAACGGGGTGGACCGGGGTGATCGAACCGGCACTGGAACCCGATCCATCTTTGGTCACCAGATGCGCTTTGATCTCTCAAAAGGGTTTCCGGCGTTAACCACCAAGAAATTGCATCTGCGCTCGATCATCCATGAATTGCTGTGGTTCCTGCAAGGATCGTCAAATATCGCTTATCTGAAGGATAATGGTGTTTCGATTTGGGATGAGTGGGCCGATGAGAATGGCGAACTCGGCCCGGTTTATGGTGTGCAGTGGCGTTCATGGCCCAAACCAGACGGTACGCAACTGGATCAGATTGCGAATTTGCTGCAGCAAATTCGCACCAATCCCGACTCCCGACGCCTCATTGTTTCTGCCTGGAATCCTGCCTTGGTGGATGAAATGGCTTTGCCACCCTGTCATGCCTTGTTCCAGTTTTATGTGGCAAGGGGCAAACTGTCCTGCCAGTTGTACCAGCG
>JBPCWM010000262.1:0-11348 GCA_051009515.1 Rhizobiaceae bacterium
CGGCAGTTCCTGGAAATGATGCAAAAGCCCGATGTGGACCAGATTGACGGGCTGTCGCCCGCGATTTCCATCGAGCAAAAAACCACATCCAAAAACCCGCGTTCCACAGTTGGAACGGTTACGGAAATCTACGATTATATGCGCCTACTGTTTGCCCGTGTTGGAGTTCCCTACTCACCTGCAACCGGTCTGCCTATTGAGAGCCAAACGGTCAGCCAGATGGTGGACCGGGTCATGGCTCTGGAGGAAGGCAGCCGGCTCTATCTGCTTGCGCCAATTGTTCAGGGAAGGAAGGGTGAGTATCGAAAAGAGTTCGCCGAACTGATGAAAAAGGGCTTTCAGCGGGTCAAGGTGGACGGCGAGTTTTATGAAATCGCCGATGTGCCGGCGCTGGACAAGAAATACAAACACGACATTGATGTGGTGGTGGATCGTATCGTGGTCCGAAAGGATATTGCGACACGCCTGGCCGACTCGCTTGAAACAGCGCTCCGGCTGACTGAAGGTATGGCAGTCGCGGAATTGGCCGACAAACCCCTGCCCGCTTCTGAAACGATGGTTGGCGGTGCCAAAAACAAGTCCAAGAATGAAACTCATGAGCGGCTGGTCTTTTCGGAGAAATTCGCCTGTCCCGTGTCCGGCTTTACAATTCCTGAAATCGAACCGCGATTGTTTTCATTCAACAATCCATTTGGAGCCTGCCCCACCTGTGACGGTCTGGGAACCCAGCAAAAGATGGATGAAAACCTTGTCGTGCCGGATGCATCGCTGGCTTTGGACAAGGGTGCCATAGCGCCCTGGTCGAAATCGAACAACCCATCTCCTTACTATGCCCAGACACTGCAGGCTCTGGGCAAGGAATTCGGGTTCAAAATATCCGACAAGTGGGAAACTCTGTCTGCGGATGCTCAAACTGCCGTCCTGTATGGCACTGGCAAGAAGGCCATTGAATTCAAATATGATGACGGTCTGCGCACCTACAAAACCAAAAAGCCATTTGAGGGTGTGATTGGAAATCTGGAGCGCCGCTGGCGGGAAACTGATAGTTCGTGGATGCGCGAGGAAATTGAAAAATATATGTCCCGCATGCCGTGTCTGGCCTGTAATGGCTATCGCCTGAAACAGGAAGCCATGGCGGTAAAGCTCGACCGGATGCATATCAGCGAAGTGGCGGAATTATCGATCAAACAGGCCAATACATGGTTTAACGAGTTGCCAGTCAAACTGAATGACAAGCAAAACGAGATCGCTGTTCGCATATTGAAGGAAATCAACGACAGATTGAAGTTTTTGAACGATGTCGGACTGGAATATCTCACCATGTCGCGCAATTCAGGTACCCTCTCCGGTGGAGAAAGCCAGCGAATCCGTCTGGCCTCACAGATTGGTTCAGGATTGACCGGGGTGCTCTACGTGCTGGATGAACCGTCCATCGGTCTTCATCAGCGTGACAATGCCCGTTTGCTGGAGACCCTGCGCCATCTGAGAGACCTGGGAAACACGGTTATTGTGGTTGAGCATGATGAAGATGCCATTTTAACGGCAGATCATGTGGTTGATATCGGCCCGCGGGCGGGCATCCACGGTGGAGAGATCATTGCGGAGGGTTCCGCTGACGAGATCATGAAGTGCGAGGCATCGCTGACCGGTAAATATCTGTCCGGAGCACTGGAAGTCGCCTTGCCGGAACAAAGGCGCAAGATCAACAAGCAACGCAAGATCAAGGTGGTAGGTGCCCGCGGCAACAATCTGAAAAAAGTAACCGGCGAGATACCATTGGGTACATTTACCGCGGTTACCGGAGTATCCGGCGGTGGCAAATCCACATTCCTGATCGAAACGCTCTACAAGGCGGCCGCACGTCACATCAACAAAAACCGTGCCGTCCCTGCACCGTATGACCGCATTGAGGGTCTGGAGCATCTCGACAAGATCATCGATATCGACCAGTCGCCCATTGGGCGCACGCCACGCTCCAATCCGGCCACCTATACAGGGGCTTTCACCCCTATCCGCGAATGGTTTGCCGGACTGCCCGAAGCCAAGGCGCGGGGCTACAATCCGGGCCGCTTCTCCTTCAATGTAAAAGGAGGGCGCTGTGAGGCCTGTCAGGGCGACGGAGTGATCAAAATCGAAATGCACTTCCTGCCCGATGTCTACGTCACTTGCGATGTGTGCGCAGGCAAGCGCTACAATCGAGAAACCCTGGAAGTTCAGTTCAAGGGTAAATCAATTGCAGATGTGCTGGACATGACCGTGGAGGAAGGTTGCGAATTCTTTGCCGCCGTACCGTCAGTGCGTGACAAGATGGAGACCCTGCGCCGTGTAGGGTTGGATTATATCAAGATCGGCCAGCAGGCGACGACACTGTCGGGCGGCGAGGCCCAGCGTGTCAAACTTTCAAAGGAATTATCAAAACGGGCAACCGGACGCACACTATATATTCTCGACGAGCCAACAACCGGCCTGCATTTTCACGATGTCGCCAAATTATTGGATGTGCTTCACGAACTGGTTGATACTGGCAATACTGTCGCTGTGATTGAGCACAATCTGGAAGTGATCAAAACAGCTGACTGGGTTCTCGATCTGGGACCGGAAGGTGGCGACGGTGGGGGTGAATTGGTGGCAAGCGGAACACCGGAAGATATTGTCAAGATTGACAAATCCTATACCGGACAATTCCTAAAGGCCCTTCTGGACAGGCATCCCGGCAGCAAATCCGGATCACTTGAAGCCGCTGAATAGTCGTCCAAACCTTGGGGTATTATGCCTCCATTTTCCAGGCATTAATGAGTTGGTCCAAATTGTGTCAGGGCCTGCAATTTTTGCATGGCACACATGCAAGCTTTGCGTTCGCAAAAATTCACCAACATCCTATTTGTTTATCAACGGAACAAGCGATGTTTCGAGCAAACCGGTCAGCTTACAAGTGCTGACAGCACTTCAAGGAATACGAAAATGGAAATCTTCGGCAATATCCGCAACTGGAACCGCATTCGTCAGACTCGCAACGAGTTGAACAGCTTGTCCAATCGTGAACTGGACGATCTGGGTATCACACGCGGCGACATTCCGTTCATCGCCAAGCGCGCTGTCGGTCGTCACTAAGCTTAAAGTTTCAAGCCGGTCACTCCTCCTCCCAAGACCGGTTGAAAAGTTCGACACTTTTTCCTCCCCTGTAGTCGAACTCAAATAAGAACGCCTGCTGCACCTCCTCCCGCAGCAGGCGTTTTTTCTGACCTAAACTGTCCAGATCAGTATTGCGAGGCGTCGTTATTGCCCTTGTACCACTCCGCGAGGGTGATGATTTCGGGCAGTTCGCCATTATTGCGTTTCCAACTGTCCACAGCCCAGTCGACACCATTATTTTGCCTCATGCGCGCAGATTTGTGTGGATAGCGACCGTCAAACAGCATTCCACGTTCGGCAAAGCGATTGATCGGTTTGTGGTGGCGCAACATGCCGTTGCCATGCAGATATTTAAGAAATGAAATCGTGTTGAGGGATTCATCAACACAATCCATCTGTCCGCGCTTGCCGGAATTGACCTGATAGGAATATTCGATGTCTGCCCGGTACCGCAACTTGTTGCGGGCTGCGGTTTCCATGAATGCAATGGCTTTGCCGAGCGCCTCTCGTTCTGCCTCCGGCGACTCTTGCCCTTCGTCCATGATCGTGCGCAGCTGTGCTTGAGCCTCCGCCGGGAATACGAGCTTGTCCTTGATGATGCAGCCATATCCGGAGCAAATGGTCAAGGTTTGTGACGGGGCACCGTAGCTGGCACCTGAGCTTGCATCGATTCCACTGGATGTGGAACTGCAACCGGCCAGCAGGCATGCGGCTGCAATGGCAAACCAAATGCAGCTGCTTGAGCGGCGCATGTTTTCCAGCGGTCCAATCATCATGCTTTTCATTATCAAATACCCACCGCGACATCCATACATGAATTCGGGTCCGGCCTGACTGAATTACTGTCACTTTGCGGTGAAGGTGCCGCAGCAAATGGCCACGATTAGTGTTGAATCCAATCGAAAGCACGGTTAAGCCATCGCTTATGACAACAAAACCTGTACATGTAATCGGCGGTGGTCTGGCCGGATCAGAAGCGGCCTGGCAGTTGGCGCGGCGTGGCGTGCCTGTCATGTTGCATGAAATGCGACCGGTGCGCGGCACTGAGGCTCACCAGGGCGATGGTTTGGCAGAATTGGTATGTTCCAATTCGTTCAGATCGGACGATGCACGGGCCAATGCGGTTGGTCTGTTGCACGAGGAAATGCGCAGGGCCGATTCTCTCATCATGCGCTGCGCCGACAAGCACAAAGTGCCTGCCGGGTCTGCTCTGGCCGTAGATCGTGAGGGGTTCTCACATGCAGTGACGGAAGCGCTCCACGGCGCTGACAATATTCAGGTTTCCCGCGAAGAGGTCACCGGGTTGCCACCCAGATCCTGGGGGCAAACGATCATTGCAACAGGTCCACTGACTGCTCCCGATCTTGCCGCTGATATCGCTCAGGAAACCGGCCAGGATGCCCTCTCTTTTTTTGATGCCATTGCTCCGATCGTGCATTTCGACACGGTAGATCTGGACACAGCCTGGTTCCAGTCCCGCTATGACAAGGTCGGTCCAGGTGGAACAGGAAAGGATTATCTGAACTGTCCAATGGACCGGGATCAGTATTCAGCATTTATCGATGCGCTGATTGCAGGTGAAAAGACAGAGTTCAAAGACTGGGAGCATGTGCCCTACTTCGACGGCTGCCTGCCCATAGAGGTCATGGCGGAACGTGGTCGTGAAACCCTGCGGCACGGACCAATGAAACCCATGGGGCTGACCAACGCCCACAAGCCCGATGAAAAAGCCTATGCCGTTGTCCAGTTGAGGCAGGATAACGCTCTGGGAACGCTGTATAATATGGTCGGATTTCAGACAAAGCTGAAATATGGCGCACAGGTTCAGATATTCCGGATGATTCCCGGGTTGGAAAATGCGGAATTTGCCCGACTGGGCGGCTTGCACCGCAACACCTATCTCAACTCTCCGCACTTACTCGATGACACGTTGCGGTTAAAATCGCGGCCGGAAATCCGCTTTGCCGGACAAATAACCGGCTGTGAAGGATATGTGGAATCCGCCGCGATCGGGCTTTTGACAGGTCGCTTTGCTGCAGAGGAAATTGTGGGATCGTCACCCAGCCTGCCACCACAAACAACGGCGTTTGGCGCCCTCTTGTCCCATATAACAAAGGGTCATATCGCTTACGAAGAAGAAATGGGGAAAAAGTCATTCCAGCCAATGAATGTCAATTTCGGTCTGTTCCCGCCAGTCACCATCACCAAGCCTGAAGATCATGTGGGGAGATGGCGTGGCAAGGAAAAAGGCGCTGCCAAAAAACTAGCGATAACCGGGCGAGCATTGACTGACGTTGATAATTGGTTGACTGCTTCAGCAATCAACGTGGCTGCGCAATAATTTGCGCCAGACGTTAGATTAGATAACTTCAGATAGTAGATTCACCCAGTTAGCTTGCGGTCCCCCAATTCATCGATGACCCCCTGCTCAAACATGTAATAACGGGCAGTCCTGCTGCCGAATTTCTTGAAGTAAGCATCTGACTCAGCAATGGAGTCCTTGACCATTGCAAGCTTTTCCGGCTGATCACGCAGATGATTGTGCAATCGCTCCAAAATGCTTTCAGCCTGAATGCATAATTTATGCCGCACATTTTCATCAAGGTCGATCGACATATTGCCCAATTGCTGCAGGCGATGCGCCACCGCAGCATGAAAATTACATTCTTGTGTCCAACTCAAATCGCTTGCAGCCTTGGCCGACCAGGCATTTTGAAGCTGATCGGCAGGCATTCCACGAAAGCGGCGCTTCCATTCGTCAATTGGTTTATCCACGGGGTACTCCAGCAGACTGATTACGGTTTCAACCCCTCAAGTGAAGTCAAACCTAGTCTTTCACGCGTAAACAATTTCCAAAATAGATTGAGTGCATTCTATCAATATGCGTTTTTTAGAACCGCCAAAGCGCCCATTGACAACGCCATTGGGAAACCGGTTCACGGTGTTGAAACACCGCCAGTGGGGCTTTTTTGATACGCTGCAAATAAAGCGGCACAAGTGAGAGTGGTTTGAACACCGGGCGGGCCTTCGAGCCAAGCGCATCAACAGCCGTCAAGGCTGCCTGTTCATGCTCGGTGGCAAGATCCACCAAAGCCAAGATCACCTGTTCATGAACGGATACTGGTGCTGCCAGATATTCATTTACCGACAGACCGACGGCTGCCAGCAAATCTCCGGGTACAAAGCACTGGCCCCGGCTATGGTGCAGGCCCATGTTTTCCAATATGGCAACACACCCCGTCGCAACGCCTGCATGACCGCTGGCATCAGCGAGCTTCGTGCCGGGCGAGGCAGCCGCTATCAAAGCCGCCCATTGAAACAGGCATGAGCGGGTTTCTCCGCAATAGCCTTCAAACATTGTGCGATCGGCCATCGGATCCTGGTAAAGGTCGAAGATATGGGCTTCAAGTTTGGCCACAAAGTCGGCAACTGGCAGATTGTGTCGGTCGATGACATCCAGCAAACATCTGGAGAGTGGGTTGCCGCCAGCTTCAGAAGTACGATCGCCTTGCAGTACGTCGATCCACCACTGGATACGAATTTGACCAGCCATAGGCTCTGCTAGAGAAAGTGAAATATTCGTGATTTCCACGTGGAATGCATGGATTGCTGCGATATCGTTGCGGATGAGATCAGGCAATAGCAGATCGGCCAGATATAGATCTCGCGCACCGCCTCTTACTTGTGCCAAGCAATAGGCAAAGTCGTCATAATCAGGCGCGGACATCATATCTTTTAATCAACGGCCAGGAGAGCTGCACCCACTGCCCTGCCCTCCGCCAATAGCACATTAAATGTACGTGCAGCAGCTCCGGTACTCATGGAATCGGCTCGAATGTTTTTGGACTGCAGCAACTCACGCAATTTATCCGGCAGCGGAACCAGATCTTTGCCAGTTCCCACGAGTATCAGTTCCAAACCCACTTCAGCCAATACACGCTGAAAAGTCGTGGCTGAAAAATCTGCTACACCTTGTGCCGTCCATCCATAAATTCCGCTGGGCAGGCACAGGATACTTCCCTTGTGGGACATTTCGGCAAACCGAAATCCACCGTTCCCATAACTATCGACGGGGGCCCGGCCGGGAAAGTGGGCCGGGCGGATAACCATGCCTGTTTCGGCAGGTTTACCCCGGCGAGCCACTTATTTCACTTCCTGTGTTTCCTGACCGGAATAAGGAGACGGATCGCCCCGATCCATGGCACCGGGCCGCAACTTGAAGAGGATCAAGACCGGGGCCGCAATGAAAATTGATGAGTATGTACCGATCAACACGCCGAATATCATCGCAAAGGTGAATCCGCGCAGCACTTCACCACCGAGGAAATAGAGCGCCAGGAGTGCCAGCAATGTGGTGACCGAGGTCAGCACTGTACGGGCTAATGTGTCGTTGATGGACATGTCCAGCACTTCGCGAATAGGCTTTTTCTTATATTTCCTGAGATTCTCGCGTATTCGGTCATAAACGACAACCGTATCATTGAGCGAGTATCCGACAATGGTGAGAATCGCGGCAATCGATGACAACGAGAATTCAAGTTGCAAAACCGCAAACATGCCGATTGTCAAAATAACATCATGCATCGTGGCCAGCACGGCTCCAATTGCAAACTGCCATTCAAAGCGGAACCAGATGTAGACCATAATGGCAAGCAGTGATGCGATCACAGCGATGGTTCCCGCCTGCGCCAGTTCACCGGAGACGGTCGGACCAACAACCTCCTGACGTCGGAAAGTGTGATCCTCGTCCATGACGCTGCGCACCTTGGCCAGCGCTGACTGCTCGGCATTGTCGCCACCACCCTGACTTTCAATACGGATGAGAAGTTCGTCCGGTGCACCAAATTCCTGCACCTGAACATCGCCGAGGTTAAGGCCGGACAGTCGGCTACGCACGTCAGCAAGGTCCGCTACAGCCGACTTAGACTTGTACTCAATGAGCGTGCCACCTCTGAAATCGATGCCATAGTTCAAATTGACCATGACAAACATGGCAAGCGACCCAACAAGCAGTAAAGCGGATGTAGGGAAAGAAATCTTGCGATAAATCATGAACTTAAGGCTTGTGCCTTCCGGGACCAACTTGATGATACGCCTTGGCAGATCACGAGGGCGCTGATAGCGCAGCCATAGAGTGACCAGCAAGCGGGTCAGCGTGAACGCGGTGAAGACAGATGTCACAATACCGATCGCCAATGTTACAGCAAAACCCTTGATCGGCCCGGAGCCAAGATAAAACAGGATGAACGCAGCAATGAGCGTGGTGATGTTGGCATCAAGTATGGTACCAAGCGCCTGACGGAAACCACTGTCTATGGCCTGCACCAGCGATCGACCTGCGCGTTTTTCCTCTCGTATACGTTCATAAATCAACACATTGGCATCAACTGCCATACCCATCGTCAGCACAATACCGGCGATACCGGGAAGGGTCAGCGTTGCTCCAATCAGTGAAAGCAAGCCGATGATTATAAAAATATTGGCAGCCAAAGCGATATTTGCAATAATACCCAAAGTGCCATAGGCGAGCAGCATGAAGATGACGACCAGCACACCGGCAACCATGGAAGCGAATTTACCGGCGTTGATTGAATCAAGCCCCAAGCCAGGCCCCACTGTGCGCTCTTCCACAAACGTGATTTCAGCTGGCAGTGCACCCGCGCGCATCAACACGGCCAAATCATTTGCAGATTGAGCGGTGAAACTGCCCGAAATCTGCCCTGAACCACCACAGATCGCGTCGCGAATGACCGGAGCTGAAATCGAGGTGTCGTCGAGAACGATGGCAAACCTCTTACCGACATTTGCAGAACTATATTTGCAGAACCGCTGAGCATTTTTGTTGTCGAAACGGAACGTCACGATTGGCTCATTGGTGCGCTGGTCAAAGCCGGGTTGCGCATCAACAAGACCTTCACCTGGAATCTCTTGAGCTTTCTCAATGAGAATATTGGCCTCGCCGCTTTCCGGGTCGCTGGTTGGAATAACCATGAAGCCCACCGGAGGGCGGTTGGCCAATGCATCCGCAGCGCTCATAGTGTCACTGACTTCGTGAAACCCTAGTTTCGCTGTCGTGCCAATCACATCTTTCAACCGTTCAGGGTCGTCAAATCCTGGCACCTGAACAATGATGCGATCCACGCCCTGACGTTGAATGATGGGTTCGGTGGTCCCCAATTCATCCACCCGTCGGCGGATAACCTCAATAGACTGGGACACGGCGGACCGCAGTCGCTCTTCGACACCTTCTTCAGTAAGCGTGTACTCAAGAATACCTGGTGATGGTTCGCTGAGTTCAACCTCGATTATGCCGAGACCACCTAGCAACGTGCCTGTGGGAATGACCGGTTCAAGGAGAGACTCCAGACGTTCTTTGGCCCTGTCAGCATCTTCTGGCTTCAGCAGGCGCAGCGTAACCTTGTTGTCGGCAGCACGAATACCGCTATATCCCAGTGGCCCCTGTGTGCGGTCTCGCATGAGCGAACGCACATCGCTTTCAAGATTTTCAAGCCGTTCCTCTGCAATATCTTCCTCTTCCACCTTCACCTGAAGATGAACACCGCCTTGCAAATCCAAGCCAAGGGACACCTGGTTTTTGGGCATCCAGTCGGGCAACCCGTCAAGGGCTTCCTTGGAAAAAAGGTTTGGCAAAGCCATGAACACGCCAAGGGTTACAGCCAGCAATATGGCAATCATCTTTGGCTTGGTGAAATGCAACATGCTTCAGGCGCTCCGGCTTGAGATCATGACGGGACTGTGCCCCGATCAGGAGGAGGTTTGATTACTTGTCTTCTTGGGCCTTGCCCTTGCTGGCGGGCTTGGCCTTCGCCTTGGCCTTTGTCTTGGCCGGCTTGTCTGCCGCTGCAGGTTTGGCATTGTCATTTTTGGGCGCGTCGCCTTTGACCCGCACATCAGCGAGCATGGAACGCATTGCACGAACTTTCACGTCCGGTGCAATTTGTACTTCCACTTCTGCATCATCGATCACTTTGGTAACTTTACCTACAAGCCCCCCACCCGTCACAACAGTGTCGTTGCGGCGGATATTCGACAGCATTTCAGCACGCGCCTTTTGCTGTTGACGTTGCGGGCGGATCACGAGGAACCACATGATACCGCCGACAAGAATCAGCGGAAATAGAAGCTCCAGAATGCCGCCACCGGCTCCACCGACAGATTGCGCGTAAGCAGGAGTAATAAACATGACAGGCCTCGATTTTTGGTTGATTCAACGGATGCTGATGACCGCACCCAAACATTGCGCGGAATATAGTCATCACGCGCATCAATGCAACAAGTATGACCATGTTTGTGCAATCGGTGATCAGCTTTCTTCACATCCCCGTCAGACCATGTTAGCAGCCAAACAAACCTCAACATGATGCGCCATTCAATGACCAAGCAATCAACCGACGCTCTAACCTTGCTGAACGAAAAGCTGGACCAGCTCAATAGTCTGCTGGAACGCGCCGTTCCGGGCGAAAGTCCTCCGCTCAACCTGGATGCAGCCGACGCCTTTGTCTGGAATGCCTCGAAACATGCGTTGCAGCCCGTTCCCAGGGTCAACCGCGTGGAAATGGTATTGCTCAAGGGCATAGACACCGTTCGCGACATTCTCATCGAAAACACCAGACGGTTTGCGCTGGGGCATTCGGCCAACAACGCCCTTTTGTGGGGCGCGCGCGGTATGGGAAAATCATCACTGGTCAAGGCTGCGCATGCGACAATTAACTCCGAACTCGACACCTCAAGCCCGTCATTAAAACTGGTCGAGATACACCGGGAAGACATTGACGACCTGCCTGAATTGCTGGGGCTCATTCGCGGAACGGACAAACGCTTTATCCTGTTTTGCGATGATTTGTCCTTCGACCACGATGATACAAGTTACAAGGCCCTGAAGGCTGCGCTGGACGGGGGTGTGGAAGGAAAACCGGATAATGCCTTGTTTTATGCCACATCCAACCGCCGCCACCTTATGCCGCGAGACATGATCGAAAACGAGCGTTCCACAGCAATCTCACCAAGTGAAGCCGTTGAAGAAAAGGTTTCACTATCCGACCGTTTCGGCCTCTGGCTTGGATTTCACAAGTGTAATCAGGATGATTATCTGGCCATGGTCGAAGGCTATATTGGCCATTTCGATTTAGGTGTCACAATTGACGATGTGCGGGGGGAGGCCCTTGAATGGTCAACAACCCGAGGCAGTCGTTCCG
>JBPCWM010000263.1:0-9566 GCA_051009515.1 Rhizobiaceae bacterium
TGGTAACTTTGTCGTATCGCGCCGTGAAGCCAAAATGGGCCGTAACCCTCAGACTGGTGCACCGGTAGAGATCAAAGCTGCAAATGTTGCACGCTTCAAAGTTGGCAAGGGTCTGAAAGACAAGATCAACTGATCACTTCGATAATCACCATGAAGAAGCCCTGTGTTCGCACGGGGCTTTTTTTGTCAGTGGTATTGCCGATGGAGTACAAAAACCATGAGCCAGATACAGGCAAAGATCGACTTCATTCTGGAACTTGAAAAGCTGAAAGCCGTATTGCGAAAGACCAAGCCAGTTGGCTTGGACCGGTATGAAAACAGCGCCGAGCACTCCTGGCAAACCGCATTGACGGCCCTTGTCTTGCTGGATGGTGCCGAAGATCAAATTGATGTACTTAAAGTGGTCAAAATGCTGCTGGTTCACGATGTGGTGGAAATCGATGTTGGGGATGTTTTCGTTTACGATACAAAAGCGCGTTCTGATATTGCCCAACGAGAGGAGGCCGCAGCACGCCGCATTTTTGGCCTCTTGCCTGAACCGATAGGGGGGGAGCTATTGGATATCTGGCTTGAGTTTGAAGCGCGTGAAACACCGGAATCGAGATTTGCCAAAGCGATTGACCGAGTAAACCCGGTTTTGCAGAATCTTGCATCCAGAGGGCAGAGCTGGGTGGAAAACGGAATTACCCGTGACCGTGTGCTGGAGATGAACAGTGAAATTGAAAATGCCAGCGCACAATTGTGGACCGAGTTGGAAGACCGGTTACAAAAAACAGAGTATTTGCGGGACGCCTGACCCAGATCTAATCCATCTTGTTGTCGTTGCAAATCACGGGTTAGGCAATACCGAGAGCGCCATTTTGGTTTATGCGCTGGAGTTTTATTCTTCTTGGCCCAGATTTTGACGGGGCTGGATCGACAAAGGCAACGAACCTATGGGGCATTACAAACACTCCAACCCGTTACAAAGAAGTTTCGCGACGTTGAAACAGGCGTGGCAATGTTTAAGGAGAAGTCCGCGCAAGATTGGATGCCAGCCTGTTATTCCGGATCAAACCGGCTTTCGCATTTTTGCCGGAATAGTGCTGTTTGTCATTCTTACTCTAATGGTGACGGCCGACGCTCCGCTTGTTCTTTGGGCGCGGGAGGTCGTTCATTACCGACCGCGTTTGCTGGCCGGGTTTCAAACGATTACCCATTTTGGCACAAGCGCCTGGATATTGACGCTATCAGCTGCAATTGGGTTGCTCCTGTCTGCCAGGAATTGGAGAACACGACCGCGGCGCGAGCGGTTGAGGGCCATTGACCTTTATGCAGATGCCAATTTTGTATTCTTTACAGTTGCAATTTCGGGAACGACAGCGAGCCTGATCAAGAATTCGATTGGTCGGGCCCGGCCCAAAATGCTGGAACAACTTGGCCCACATCACTTTGAAATTGGAGCGTTTGAAGCCATATACGCGAGCTTTCCATCCGGGCATTCCACCACTTCAGGTGCAGTGTGCATGGCCATGGTGCTGCTGCTACCGCGTTGGTGGCCCTTCTGGGTGGTGCTGGGCTTGTTGGGGGGCGTAAGTCGAGTAGCTGTTGGAGCGCATTACCCTTCGGATGTGCTGGCGGGGTTGGCATTTGGAGCAAGTTTTGTGTTGCTCGCTGCGCGATGGCTCGCGCAGCGTCGCCTCATGTTTACATGTGGAGATAGTGCAGTGCCGATGCGACGGCGCCTGGCCAGAAATTCCAGGTGCGACCCAACAGCTTAGTGCAGATTGAACTCAGGTGATGGCGGCAAACCCGCGTTCGAGATCTTCAATCAGATCGCTTGGGTCTTCTAAACCAACCTGAATGCGAATAGTCGCACCTTCTTCTGGCCCCATGCTGATTGTGCGATCAGAATAGCTGGGGATAACGGCCAGGCTCTCGTATCCCGCCCAGGAATAGCCGAGGCCATGATATTTCAATGCGTTGAGAAACGGGCCGCATTCGTCGGGGGATTTGCCTTTCACGACAAATGAAAACAAACCGCTTGCCCCGGAAAAGTCGCGTTTCCAAATCTCATGGCCCGGATGTTCGGGCAACGCCGGATAGAGGACACGGGACACCTGTTCGTGGGTTTGTAACCATTTGCAGATTTCCAGGGCAGATCTGCCCTGATGTTGCAAGCGTACACCCATACTGCGCATGCCGCGCAAAACAAGATAGGCATCATCACCACCAACACAGACACCTAGAGCTTGATTGCCAATTTTAAGTTTTTCCCAGTTTTTTTTATTCGCAGACGCGCTGCCCATGAGGACATCGGAATGGCCGGACGGGTATTTGGTGAGCGCGTGAATGGAGATGTCCACTCCGAAATCAAGCGGCTTAAAGTAAAGCGGTGTTGCCCACGTATTGTCCATCATCACAACGCAGTTGGGGTTGGCTTCATGGGCAATCGATGACAGCAAGGGAATATCGCACATTTCAAAGGAATTGGACCCCGGTGCTTCAAGCATCACGATCCCTGTGTTGGGGCGCATGAGTTTGGCGAGATCTTTACCAATGTCATGGGCAAAATACTCAACTTCTATTCCCATGGGTCGCAGAAGTGTCTCACAGAACCGTCGATTTGGCGAATAGAGCGAGTCGATGACAAGAATATGCATTCCGGCACTGATAAATGAGAGTACTGGAATGGTGATTGCTGCAAGACCAGAAGAAACAAGAACTGTGCCAGCGGCACCTTCAAGCTCGTTCAGGGCACCTGCCAATGCATCGGTTGTTGGAGTTCCACTGATCCCATAGGTATATTTCTGCGTCCGGTCTCTCATAGCTTCATAGTCTGGAAACAGAACCGTTGATGCGCGAACGACCGGCGGGTTGACGAATCCATGGTAATCATGCGGGTTATTGCCAATATGAGCGAGACGCGTGTTGATACCGGCAGTGCCTGATTGTTCGGCAGTTTTTTGTTTTTTGCTCATTTTTTTCTCAATTTTTGAAAGATTGGAGGTTTTAACTGTAAAAATAATCCAGTTTCGGGATTAATTCTGATGATCTGGCCTCATAAAACCTTGACCAAATCGAGATAATAGCTTGTTATCGCGGCGTCAAAGGGCTTCGCGGCCTTACGTCCGAAAAGTTGTTAAGACGTCGCCGAAAACCGGTGGTCGGATGTTGACGTTAAAGGGAGCAAGATTGCGGGGTCGGCTATTCATGCAGGCTCTACGATCGCGTTTTGGTAGCGTAGCGCGTAGTTTCTTTGGCGGGACAAATTTATCTCATCATGGAAACAGGAAAGGCTGCTATCCCATGAAAACCAAACTATTAATTCTTGCCCTTGGTGCTGCTGCAGTTGCCACTACAGGCACAACCGCTTCGGCTGCAACTCTGGACGACGTGAAAGCCAAAGGCTTCTTGCAGTGCGGCGTTTCAACGGGTGTTCCCGGATTTGCATTCACCGACGCCAACGGCGATTGGCAGGGTTTTGACCCGGCAATTTGCCGTGCTGTTGCTGCTGCAATCTTCGGTGATCCAACCGCTGTAAAGTTCACACCAACAACCGGTAAAACACGTTTTACCGCGCTTGCTTCGGGCGAAATTGACATGCTGGCTCGTAACACGACTGAAACTTTCAGCCGTGACGTCGATCTGAAATTCACCTTTGCTCCTGTCAACTACTATGACGGCCAGGGCTTCATGGTCCGCAAGGATCTCGGTGTTACTTCTGCTCTGAACCTGTCCGGCGCAACGATCTGTATTCAGACAGGTACTACCACCGAGTTGAACCTTGCTGACTACTTCAACACCAACAATATGACTTATGAGCCTGTTCCAATCGAAACCAATGCGGAAGCTCAGGAAAAATACCTAGCCAATGCATGCGACGTGTACACAACAGATGCGTCTGGTCTCGCTGCTACCCGCGGTTCGTTTGAAAAACCCGATGAGCATATGCTTCTTCCGGAAATCATTTCCAAAGAGCCACTGGCACCATTGTCGCGTCACGGCGATGATCAGTGGGCAGATATCATCAAGTGGGTTCGCAATGTTCTGGTGATTGCCGAAGAAAAAGGCGTTACAGCTGCTAATGCTGACGAGGTTTCGAAGTCTTCCAAGGATAAGGAAGTCCTGCGGATGCTCGGAACCCTGGACGATTACGGATCCAAACTCGGTTTGGGCAAAACCTGGGGCATTGATGCGATTAAGGCCGGCGGAAACTATGCCGAAATCTTTAATCGGTATATCGGCCCGGATACACCAATTGGTCTCGCGCGCGGCCTGAACGCGCTGCCTGGTGATGGTGGCCTGCTTTACGCAGCACCACTTCGTTAAGCAAAAGATCAAGGCGGGTTTCGCAAGAAACCCGCCTTTTTTGACACTGCTTCTGATGAATTGAGAACCGGTCAATCTCGGGCTGGTGATTGCAATTGTCTTGCGAAGCGGGGATATCAACTAAACACAGGCGCCCGACATGACAGTTGCCACTCAATATGAAGAAGATGCAGAACCGTTTCGCATCAGTCAGCTAATTTACGACAAACGCTATAGATCTTACACCATCCAGGTGATCACGGTCATGTTGTTCATGCTGGCCGTTGCATGGTTACTCAACAATGTGATCGAGAATTTTCGAGAACTCGGGAAAGACTTTTCCTTCAGCTTTCTATTTGATGCCGCATCCTATGACATCAATCAGCGCCTGATTGATTATAGCTCTAATTCACCGCATTGGCGTGCAGCCGTCGTTGGTATCCTGAATACACTCGTAGTCGCGTTCGCGGGGTGTATATTAGCTACCATCATCGGGGTAGCGGTCGGTGTGGCTCGTCTTTCCAAAAACTGGCTCGTCTCGCGCTTGATGACGATCTATATCGAAGGTCTTCGCAACGTACCTGTATTGCTTTGGATTTTGCTGGCCAGCACAGCACTGTCTGCTCTGTTGCCTTCTCCGCGGCAGGCAACGCCACTACTTGGTGGCGGCCTTGTACCCACGAACCGGGGTTTTTATGTTCCGGCCCCGGTGTTTGAAAGCGGTAGCATGGCATTGGGTATTATTCTTGTCGCGTCGATTGCAGCGGCTTGGTTTTTTGGCAAATGGGCCCATAAACGCCAGGCTGACACAGGCGAAATACTCCCGGTGTTCTGGGTCAAAGCCGCCATAATCGTGCTGCCGACTTTCCTGATGTATTTCTTTCTGGGAATGCCTATCGGATTGGAAGTTCCCGAACTAAAAGGCTTCAACTTTCAAGGTGGTCTTTATATCAGAAACAGCTTTATGGCTTTGTGGCTGGCTCTGTCTTTGTATACCGGTGCATTTATTGCAGAAAACGTGCGCGCCGGAATTCAGGCGATTAGCCATGGACAGACCGAGGCTGCATCTTCTCTTGGCCTTCCAGCGAAGCGGACGATGAACCTGGTGATATTGCCGCAGGCTTTGCGGATCATCATCCCGCCATTGATTTCCCAATACCTCAATTTGACCAAAAACTCTTCGCTGGCGATTGCAGTGGGGTACATGGACGTGACCGGTACGTTAGGGGGGATTACCCTGAACCAAACCGGGCGAGAGATGGAGACCCTATTATTGGTGATGCTATTCTATCTAATTGTTTCGTTGTTGATTTCGGCCGTGATGAATATCTACAACAGTTCAGTGGCACTAACGGAGCGTTGATATGAAAAAAGATATTGCTTATGTCGCGCCTGAAATGCTGTCAGAACAACCTGCGCCCATAAATACTCATGGGCCGATAGCCTGGATGCGCATCAACCTGTTTGCTACTCCTCGTGATGCCGTTCTGACGATTGTTTTCTCGGCAACAGTTGTGTTTGCGTTATACAAGCTTCTTCCTTGGCTGGTATTTGACTCGGTGTTTGATGCAGATTCATTGCGCCAATGCCGTGAGATTGATAGCGGAGCCTGTTTTGCGGTCGTTGTGAACCGTTTTAATCAGTTGATTTTTGGCTTTTATCCGTCCGAACTCTACTGGCGACCAATACTGACATTTTTATTGATGTTTGTCGCATTTGCTCCAATGCTGCATGACAATTTGCCGCGAAAGATGTTGTGGTTCACAGCGGTGTACCCGTTGCTGGCGTACTGGCTTTTGTGGGGCGGTTCGGTTTGGGGGCCATTGCTTATTCTGGCAATGGTGGCTGCTGCTTACTATGTTTTCAAATTCGCAAGTGAAAGGTTTGCCGCCGGACTGGCGATGCTCGCCACCGTGGTATTCCTTGCGATATGGTTGACATTCATTCAGTCCAGTCTCAATTCCGCCATGACTTCGGGAATTGGATTTGTTGGCCTGGAGCCAGTGGAATCCGATAAATTTGGCGGGTTTCTCATCACGTTCGTGATTGGTGTAACCGGAATTGTGGCCTCTTTGCCTATTGGCATATTGCTGGCCCTGGGTCGTGGCTCGGACATGCCAACGGTGAAAATGATCTGTGTTGGATTTATCGAGTTCATTCGCGGTGTTCCGCTGATCACACTGTTGTTTGTAGCCTCGACTTTGCTGAACTACTTCCTGCCACCCGGCACATCTTTTGACCTGATCCTGCGGGTTATCATAATGGTGACTCTGTTTGCGGCTGCCTATATGGCGGAAGTGATCAGGGGTGGCCTGGCCGCTCTGCCGCGTGGTCAATATGAGGCGGCTGACGCGCTTGGCCTCAACTACTGGCAGGGAACACAGTTGATTGTGTTGCCGCAGGCCTTGAAAATCTCAATTCCCGGTATCGTGAATACATTCATTGGACTGTTCAAGGATACGACACTGGTGTCGATCATCGGCCTGCTGGACCCGATTGGTATCATGCAGCCCATTCGCTCCACCGCAGAGTGGAACGGTATTATCTGGGAATTGCCCATATTCGTCGGACTGGTGTTCTTTGTCTTCTGCTTCATCATGTCTCGCTATTCAATGTATTTCGAGCGCAAGCTCGATACTGGTCACAGGAACTAGATCCATGTCAGAATCAACAGCAAAAAAAATGGAAATCTCTGACACAGAGGTCGCCATCGAAATCAACAATATGAACAAGTGGTACGGTGACTTTCATGTGTTGAAAGACATTAATCTCAAGGTGATGAAGGGCGAGCGTATCGTCGTGGCCGGACCGTCTGGTTCGGGAAAGTCAACCATGATCCGATGCGTCAACCGGCTGGAAGAACACCAACGCGGACAGATCATTGTTGACGGTATCGAACTTACCAGCGACTTGAAAAAGATTGATGAAGTGCGCCGGGAAGTGGGAATGGTGTTCCAGCACTTTAACCTGTTTCCGCATCTCACAATTCTGGAAAATTGTACCCTGGCACCAATCTGGGTGAGAAAAATGCCCCAGAAAGAGGCCGAGGAAATTGCAATGCACTTCCTTGAACGGGTCAAAATCCCCGAGCAGGCAGGTAAATATCCGGGCCAATTGTCCGGTGGTCAGCAACAGCGTGTGGCCATTGCCCGTTCGCTGTGCATGAACCCGCGCATCATGCTTTTTGACGAACCCACATCGGCGCTTGACCCGGAAATGATCAAGGAAGTTCTGGAAACCATGGTGACGCTTGCGGAAGAAGGCATGACCATGATTTGTGTGACCCACGAAATGGGCTTTGCACGCCAGGTTGCCAACCGCGTCATCTTTATGGATGCGGGACAGATTGTGGAACAGAACGAGCCAGCCGAGTTCTTTGACAATCCACAGCATGAACGCACCAAGGAATTCCTCAGCCAGATCCTGCATTAGACTGGTATCTGCCCAAGGCTGGCCCATCTTAAAGAATTTGATCAATGGAACAGCGCTGGCGGAGTATGAGACTAAAAGTCAATCAAAACCCGCTGGTCTCTTCGAGATGCTGGCGGGTATTTGTTTCCGATCACCTTGCGTCAGTTGTCACTTCGACCAATCATGCCCGATAGTTTTCTGCGCAACATATCGCTCATCACTTCGCTGTTTCTGGCTACCGCGGGGTCCCATCCATAGATCGGGTCCATACGGGCCTGTAACGTTTTTTGCGGCGTCATCTTCATCGCCAAATTCCGAAACCAGCACATTGGCCTAGACATATGGTAAATGCGCCGGTTGTTGATACTGAGTTTCAGTACGGCCTCAACACGAGGCTTTCTGATTTTTTCAAATTTTGCAAATGCGGTGGGCAAATCGTCGGCGTTTTGTGCGCATTGCGCGGCAAGGACAAACGCATCCTCTATGGCACAAGCTCCCCCTTGTGCTCCGTATGGCACCATCGCGTGGGCTGCATCGCCAATGAGGCACAGCGGTCCATTTGCAAAGTTTGTGACTTTTTCAACTGAATAAATCGGCCATCCTCCCCAATCCGCGTCCGTGTTCACCAAATCTCGCAAATGAGTTTGCCAGCCAATGAAAGAGGTGGCGCGATCATCAACAACAGATTGGTTGAGCCATCCCCGATGAGGCGCGTAGTCCTTGGTCCAGGGCGTGACGGCGATCACGTTCATCAAGCTGCCCGCCCGTATAGGATAATGAACCAGATGGGCATTTGGTCCAAGCCACAAGCCAGTATTCTTGCGTGACAGGGTATGGTGAACCTGTTCCATATCCACAAGCGCCCGCCAGGCAATCTGGCCCGTGAATTCAGGTTTGCTTGCGCCGTGGACGAAGCGGCGCAGAGACGACCACGCACCATCTGCTCCGATTGTGGCGGCCACAACATGCTCGTTCGCTCCTTCTGGTCCTTCGCTGAGCAGGGTTACACCGTTTGCATGACTGGCGATATCTGTGACCAGGTTGCCGTCCAGCAGCTCGATATCTTCGCGATCTTCGCATGCCGAACGCAGTATACGGGCCAGATCGACCCTGTGAATCACCGTGTAGGGTGCATGGTGCCTCTTGAGGATATTGCTACCAAGCTTGAATTCGGCCAGTCGCTTGCCCGACTGCCCCGAACCAATTTCAATACTGTCGGGGGCAAACCCAACCAGTCCTACCGACCGTCCAAGCCCCAGCATGTCCAACACCTTGAATGCATTTGGTGATATCTGGATTCCAGTTCCTGTTTTAGCTGGGCGCTTGGCACGTTCAAACAGCAAAACCCGGTATTTTTGTTTTTCCAGAAACAGGGCCGCAGTCATGCCGGCAATTCCGGCCCCTGCTATGGCCACTATGCGCCTATTGCGGGACAATGATCACTGGCTGTCAGGCATCAGCAGTCGCCAAAAGGCAACCGGCAGGTACAGTTTCATCGGTTGCGAGCGATGAATCATATTTGTACAGCGTCGAGCAATATGGGCACACCTTTTCCGAATCATGGCCCATATCCAGAAAGACATGGGGGTGATCATTGGGTGCGGTTGCTCCCACGCACATGAATTCTTTGACGCCTATGGAAATTTGCCCAACTCCGGCATCATTGTGAAAATGAGGGACTACAGCTTTTGCCATGGAATAATCCGGAGTTTGATGTGTTACCTGTAGCAGGGTTTACCCGTTCAAAACGGTTTTGCAAAGCTGTGTTTAGCATTGAAATCCAGTTGCAGACAGTTCTTGTTGTGGCAAAAAGGAGGGGCGGTTCACGTGAATGCAGGCTCGGCTCCATATTTTTTAAGCCGGAT
>JBPCWM010000264.1:0-9983 GCA_051009515.1 Rhizobiaceae bacterium
CTTTACGAGGAGGAACCATGATGGCGCCCGTTCGTTCGCTTGAAGCCCGATATTATACGGACCCGGAAATTTTCGATCAGGAACGCAATGGTCTGTTCGCACGAACCTGGCAATTTGCTGGTCACCGATCTCAGGTCGAAAACCCAGGTGACTATTTCACTTTTGAAATCAATGGAGAGAACCTTTTTTGTATTCGCGGAAAAGAAGGTGCGCTCAAAGCCTACTACAATGTTTGCCAACACCGGGCGCATGAATTGCTGGAAGGGGAAGGCAGTACGAGCTTGATTGTCTGTCCCTATCATGCCTGGACTTATGAACTGGATGGCCGCTTGCGGTCCGGGCCCAATGTGAACGCCGTGCCGGGATTTGACCGCAGTGAGATCTGCCTGACATCGGTCAGACTGGAGGAATTTTGCGGATTTCTTTTCGTCAATCTCGACCCTGATGCGCGCTCCATGGACGATTGGTTTCCCAATGCACGTGCCCAATTGAGCGCATTTGTTCCCCATCATGACCGGCTCAAGCCGTTGCAATGGATCAAGATTGAAGAGAATTGCAACTGGAAAGTGTCCGTTGAAAACTATTCCGAATGCTACCATTGCAAGCTCAATCACCAGACCTTTGCCACCGGTGTGGTGCGGCCGGAAACCTATGATATCCAGCCACAGGGCCATTGCCTGCGCCATACAACCGAATGCCAGAACCTCGACAAGATGAGCTACGAGATTGACCTGACCTCGAATGAACACGCAGGGGATTATTCCTCCTGGTTCCTTTGGCCAATGTTTTCCTTTCAGGTCTATCCGGGCAACATACTCAATACCTATCACTGGCGGGCCATTGATGCTGACCACGTGACGGTCTGGCGCGGCTGGTATTCGATTGATGGTGAGGATTCTGACCTCGTGCGTGATCTGGCGATTCAGGACCGTGAAACTACAGTCGAGGAAGATATTCGGCTGGTGGAATCCGTCCAGCGTGGATTGAAATCATCCGGATATAGGCCCGGGCCTCTCGTGGTCGACCCGGAAGGTGGTTTGAACTCCGAACATTCCGTGCAAACGCTCCAGCGTTGGATGCGTCAAGCGGTCGAAAGTTGATTCATCCGGCTTGCCTGCCCATCCGCGCAGTGATGAACCGGCATAGTTTTCAAGTGGACGCACGAGCTTCAACCCACTAGAATTTGCGGACTCAATATTGGCCTTCATGGGCGCCATTGCAGCGCCAGGCAATACTCGAAGGCCTGTACAATCACAGGAAATTAAAATGACCAAAACCTGGAACATCTATCTGTCAGGAGAGATTCATACCAACTGGCGCGAGGAAATCGCCGAAGGGGCCAAGGCCGTGGGCTTGCCTGTAGCCTTTTCCTCAGCTGTCACCCATCATGAAGCGTCTGATGATTGCGGAGTGGCCATACTTGGTGAAGAGCCCAACAAGTTCTGGCATGATCATAAAGGTGCGCAGATGAATGCCATCCGGACGCGCACCCTGTTGCAGGATGCAGATGTCGTGGTGGTGCGGTTTGGTGAAAAATACAAGCAATGGAATGCTGCATTCGATGCAGGCTTCGCATCTGCCCTCGGCAAACCCACAATCATCATGCACCAGGCCGAACATGCCCATGCGCTCAAGGAAGTCGATGCGGCTGCTCTTGCCGTTACGACAACCTCCGCCCAGGTGGTGGACATCCTCAACTATGTGATCAATGGTCAATTGGCGGATTATACGGACGTTTCGGCGGCGGCGGAGTGAACACAACCACAAAAGTCGGCTTGATCGGCACTGTGCTGGCTGCCCTTTGCTGCTTCACACCAGTGCTGGTCTGGCTACTTGTAGGTCTTGGGTTTGGCGGACTTGTTGCCTATCTTGATCCGGTGCTTCTTCCGCTGCTCGGCCTGTTCATCGCACTGACCATATTTGGTTATATGCGCGGGACCGCGTCACGCGATTGAACTGCAGTCGGCAAGGCGTGCTATCAGCTTTCACGTTCCACGGCGCGCCAGCCAATGTCGCGGCGGCAAAAGCCTTGGGGCCAGTCGACGGAATCAACAGTCTTGTAGGCCAGTTTTTGAGCTTTTGATGCAGAATCTGCTTTTGCTGTCACACAAAGGACCCGCCCGCCGGTGGCGACAATCTGATTATCACGCTGCTCGGTTCCCGCGTGGTAGATGACAGTATCATCATCAGTTGCTGTGTTGGACAAACAGATCTTGCTGCCCTTGTCATAGGAACCCGGATAGCCTTTTGCTGCCATCACCACCGTCAGTGCAGTTTCCTCGCTCCAACGCGCTTGCGCAGTTTCCAGATTACCTTCCGCACTGGCCAGCAACAGCGGCACCAGGTCACTTTGCAGACGCATCATGAGCACCTGGCATTCCGGGTCACCAAAACGCACATTGTACTCGATTAACTTTGGTCCATGATCATCAATCATCAGTCCAGCATAGAGGACGCCGGAAAAAGGTGCGCCGGTTTGGCACATGCCCAGAAGTGTGGGTTTTACAATTTCATCCAATACTCGTTTTTGCATGGCATCATCGAGTATGGGCGCAGGTGAATAGGCGCCCATACCACCAGTATTGGGACCGGTATCTCCGTCGCCGACCCGCTTGTGATCCTGCGCTGTGCCAAAGGGCAGGGCGGTTTCGCCGTTGCAAAGGAAGAACATGCTGGCTTCTTCACCGGTCAGGAACTGTTCAATCACCACTTCAGCCCCGGCTTCGCCGAAACTGCCGGAAAAGCAGTCTTTGATTGCCGCTTCCGCGTCCTCAAGCGTCATGGCCACGGTCACTCCCTTGCCGGCTGCGAGACCGTCCGCCTTCACCACAATGGGTGCCCCCTGCTGCTTCACATAGGCAAGTGCGTCTTGCAAATTGGTGAAATAGCCATAGCCGGCGGTGGGAATATTCATTCTGTCACAAATGGATTTGGTGAATTGTTTCGAACCCTCCAGTTGTGCCGCTGCCTTTGATGGTCCAAAGACTGTAACGCCTTCATCGCGCAGTGAATCAGCCAAACCATCGACCAGGGGTGCTTCAGGTCCAACAACGACGAGACCGATAGCCATCAACTTGCAGAACGCAATCACGGCCTCATGATCGCCCACGTCCAGCTTGACATGTTCTCCAAGCTCCGCAGTGCCACCGTTACCCGGCGCAATATAAAGCGTATCGAGCAATGGAGATTGAGCAATTTTCCATGCCAGCGCGTGCTCACGTCCACCTGAACCTAAAAGCAAAATATTCATTGGGAGTTCACCCTTGCAGTTGTTCTGCGGGACCTTTAGCACGAGTTATCGAGATGCGGTGACGGTCGTAGAGAATGTCGCAGGTTTTCCACTTGCTTTATCAATGTGAAAGGCGATTTTGGTGATATGAGCAGTAATTCCGCATCCCAGAAAGTTGCTGATGCCCCAAAAAACATCTGGGTCTATCGCCTGCTGCCTGCCCGGGTTTGGCCCTACGCGCAACTGGCCCGCTGGGATCGGCCAATTGGATGGTGGCTGTTGCTTTGGCCGTGCTGGTGGTCATTGGTACTTGCGATGCGTGTTCGACTGGAACAGGTTGAGCAGAACACGGCCGCAGCTTTTCCCATTTCCTCGATCGTATTTCTGGCGCTGGGTCTGTTTCTATTCTGGTTGGGTGCCGTCGTGATGCGTGGTGCGGGGTGCTCATACAATGATCTGGTCGATTTGCGCATAGACGCGCAGGTGGCGCGAACAGCCTCGCGGCCCATTCCGTCCGGTCGGGTGAGCAAAAAGCAGACCTTGGCGTTTATTTTTGCTCAGGCGCTGATCGGGTTGTTATGCCTGACCGGCCTGTGTGTAATCGGATTTGCAGTGTTTAATGGCTTTGCCATGCTGCTCGGCATCGCTTCGCTGGCGATTGTGGCAGTCTATCCATTTGCCAAGCGGGTGACTGACTGGCCGCAACTTGTCCTGGGACTGGCGTTTTCCTGGGGGGCACTGATGGGCTGGGCGATCACATTCGCCAATCTGACCCCTGTGCCGCTGCTGCTCTATGTAGGCTCCATTCTGTGGGTCATCGGGTATGACACAATGTATGCCCACCAGGACAAGGAAGATGATGCTCTCATTGGTGTACGCTCGACTGCAAGGCTGTTTGGCGAACAAACCAAACTGGCTATGGCGTTGCTCTACGCGGGGACGCTGGCCCTGTTCGCCCTGGCATTTTATGCCTCAGCGGCGGGCATGATTGCTTATATTGGACTGGCACTGGCTGGCCTGCACATGATCTGGCAGATCCACACATTGGACATTAATGACGCAGACAATTGCCTGGCCCTCTTCAGGTCCAACAGCAAATTTGGCTGGATTCTTTTTGCCAGCCTGATGCTGGATATCCTGATTTAGGTGCGGGCGATAATTTCGTGCGCTGTTAGCACAATCGCCGGACCGACGATGCCCATTTTTCTACGCCGCAGGAAATTCGGTCTGTTGAGCAGTATAGAAGCGCGGCGACGCCGTGGCTTTGGTGTGCGTGAGATTAGCCCAGAATGGTCATTGACCACTGTTGCGTTACCTGCTGCGTCAACCAGTAGCATGGGCATCCCAAGTTTTTTTGACCAGGAGTGCCAGTCGGCTGCGGCATTTTCCACTGTGTCGGAAACGCAAAGTGGAACGCTCAACTCAGCATCCCGGTGCAGCAATTCCAGAGTTACAGTGTTGGATCCATCGCCATTTTCGTAGGCGCGGGCGGCCACACCCAAAAAAGCGGCTTTCGGCAATGCCATGGACACTGGAAGGCCGCAGTCGAGATCGCATTTCATCACTGCACCTTTGGTGTTCAGCGTGAATTCCATCTGAGAAGATGATTTCCCCCCGGACAGCGTGGGGTGACGACGATCACATGCGACCTTTTGCGGGAGGGAATATGGATCAAGGCGAAGATCTCGCCCGGCCCATATTGGTTTGTTCCCCCAACCGCCGGTGTTTGCCTGTGTTTGGGCAATCATGGCTATAGCCTTCCTGTAAACTTCCAAGAGCCCGCTCTTGATGAGCTTTTATGGGTCTCTCTTTTTTCTTTCGCAGGCTCATTTTTTGGCTCTGCGTTACAGGAGACATTAAGCCATGGTGTCTCTGATCCACTTAAAAAATGCGGTTAAGAAACTTTGACCGAACAAGAAGGTTTACGAAAAGCTAGTCGGGTAAGAACCTGGTAAGGTTGCACAGATGTTACCACAATTCAGCGCAAGACCTTGCCCGGATTCATGATGTTTTTGGGATCGAGCGCTGTTTTGATGGCGTGCATCATGTGCAGGGCACCAGGATCCTTGATTTTGGCAAGTTTGTCGCGTTTCATTTGCCCAATGCCGTGTTCGGCGGAAATCGATCCCCCAAACTCCAGCACCACTCTGTTGACCGCTTCATGCACGGCCGGCTCGTATTCGAAATACTGTTCAGCCGTCCAGCCAACGGGTTGGGAAATGTTGTAGTGCAGGTTTCCATCACCCATATGGCCGAAATTGACGATCCTGGCTTCCGGCACGATATCCAGAACAGCCTTGTCGGCAACCTTGATAAATTCGGGAATGCTGCCCACGGGCACGGCGATATCGTTTTTTATTGAAGCCCCTTCTGGCTTTTGCGCGCAGGACATGTCCTCACGCAGGGTCCAGAACATCTTTTGCTGTTCAAGGCTGTCGGCCAGAACAGCATCAAGAACCACCCCTTCTTCAAATGCTGCTTCAAGGATGTTTTCGAGCATTTCACGGGCATCCTGCATGGAGCGCGAAGAAGATATTTCCATCAACACATACCAGGGGTATTGACCTTCTATGGGGCGTCGTATCGCGTTTTGAGCGTGTTTCAGCGTAAATTCCATGGCAATGCTGGCCATGAACTCAAAACCTGTGAGACTGCCGCCTGCACCGTTTTTGGCCATGCTCAGTAGTTTCAAGCCCGCCTCTGGAGAGTTGATCGCCACGAATGCAACTTCCCTGCCGCGCGGTTTGGGATAGAGTTTCAGGACAGCTTTGGTGATTATGCCTAACGTACCTTCGGCCCCGACCATCAGGTTTTTCAGATCATACCCGGTATTATCCTTGCGCAACCGGGTCAGGCCGTTCCAGATTTCCCCTGTTGGCAGAACGGCTTCCAGACCCAGGACAAGATCGCGTGTATTGCCATAGGCCAACACCGCGGTTCCACCTGCATTGGTGCCGATATTGCCACCGATCTGACAAGTGCCCTGCGCTCCAAGTGACAGGGGAAATAATCTGTCCACATTGTCAGCCGCAATCTGGATGTTCTCCAGAATGACGCCAGCCTCCACCGTCATCGTGTTGGAGGCGGGGTCAACATCAAGAATACGGCTCATGCGCCCCAGCGAAATTATGACCTCATCATTATTGCTTTCCGACCGTGGCAGTCCACCGCCGACCAATCCGGTATTGCCCCCCTGGGGGATGATTGCGGTTGAGGTTTCATTGGCCAATTCAACAATGGCTGCGACCTCATCGACAGTTCCCGGTCTCAGAACAAGTGGTGATCTTGCCGAATAACGTCCACGCGTGTCCGTCACAAAGGGTTCTGTCTCGTCGCAGGAATCAAGGGCATAGCGACCGCCCACAATGGATTTGAATTTATCAATCAGCCTGGAGTTCATTGCGACCCGTTATTCTCCGGAAGTGGTCCGGTTTGGTGTGCACCGTTGTCGACGGTTGGACGGTTTCTGTTTAGCGTGAACAATAGCCGTCTGATAGTCCTGTTTGGCATCTGGAACCTTTTGACGCTTTCTTCAGGATGTGCCAAGGATTCCTTCTGGTTTTGGAGTGGAGACACAATAATGTACCGCGCACCGGTGACGGAAATAGCCCATACACTGAAACATGTTACCGATCTCGGAAATGCCATGGATACGGGTCGGGCCGGCGAACTCAGCGAAGACCTGCTGGACGCGATTTTGGAAGAAGCCGGCAAATTTGCCAGCGAGGAAGTGGCGCCGCTGTCTGAAATCGGTGACCGTCAGGGAACATTACTGTCGAATGGAAATGTGACCATGCCCGATGGTTGGAATGATCTCTATCAGCGATGGGCAGAAGGCGGTTGGAATTCATTGACCGGACCGGAAGAATTTGGTGGTCAGGCCTTGCCGATGAGTCTGCAGACGGCGGCATTTGAGATGTGGAATTCTGGTTCGCTGGCCTTTGCCATCGGCCCCACCCTGACCATCGGGGCCATTGAAGCAGTAGAACAACATGCCAGTGACGCAATAAAGCAGACCTATCTTGCAAATCTGGTTTCTGGTGCATGGACCGGCACGATGAACCTGACTGAACCACAGGCGGGTTCTGATCTCAATGCGCTGAAGTCTCGCGCTGAGCCTGTCGGGGATGGCAGTTATCGGATTTTCGGTCAAAAGATATTTATCACCTATGGCGAACATGACCTGACGGACAACATAATTCACCTTGTGCTGGCGAGATTGCCCGATGCACCGGAAGGCCAGCGCGGTATTTCGCTCTTTTTGGTTCCCAAATTTCTGGTCAACGAAGACGGCTCGCCTGGCGCCCGCAATGATGTTTTCTGCAATGGTGTCGAGCACAAACTTGGCATTCACGCCTCGCCCACCTGCACCATGATTTTCGGCGATGGCAAATTTGGTGATGAACCGGGAGCACTTGGCTGGCTGATTGGTGAGGAAAATCGTGGTCTGGCCTGCATGTTCACAATGATGAATAACGCTCGCCTTCTGGTTGGCATACAGGGTGTGGCAGTGGCGGAAGCAGCAACCCAACGCGCCCAAGCCTATGCCATGGATCGTCGTCAGGGACGTGCGGAAGGATATGCGGGAGAGGGCATGGCTCCAATTGTCTATCACCCCGATGTTCAGCGCAATCTGATGACGATGAAAGCGCTGACCGCCGCCGCACGCACCATTGCTTATTCCTGTGCCCATGCAATTGATCAGCAGGAATTGGGAAGAGAGGCGGAAAGGGCAAAGTGGCGCGATCGCGCTGCTCTGCTAACGCCCGTTGCAAAGGCGTTCTCCACCGATATCGGGATGGAAGTTACCAGTCTCGGTGTGCAGGTTCATGGGGGTATGGGCTTTATCGAAGAAACAGGAGCCGCCCGGTTGATGCGGGATGCCCGCATTGCACCAATTTATGAGGGAACCAACGGAATTCAGGCCATTGATCCGGTTACACGAAAACTACCCTTGAATGACGGCAGCGTTTTTGCCGAATATGTCAGCGAATTGCGTACGATTGCTGATGAGGTCAAAGCGTCGAATTCTCCGGAATTTTCGGGTATTGGTGAAAGCCTGACGGCGGCGCTGGATGATCTTGAAGCCGCGGCCGGCTTCTTGCTCGGCACTATCAAACAGGGTCGCAAACAGGAGGCGCTTGCAGGCGCCACACCTTTTCTACGTCTGACTGGTCTGAGCGTTGGTGCTGTCTATCTGGCCAAAAGTACACTGCGTTCGGACGAGGCCAACAGGCCATCACGCGCGGCGAATATGAGATTCATGGCCAACAATCTTCTATACGAAACAACCGGGCTGCGCCGGTCAATCGAGTTTGGATCATCAAGCCTGCTAGAGGCCGGATCCACCTTGATTGCCTCTTGAGAAAGTCAACACATGTCAGACGTTGAAGTCACCAGAGAAGACCGTGTCCAGATCATCCGTTTCAACCGGGCTGAAAAGAAGAACGCCATCACTCGCGCCATGTACAAGGTTATGGCGGACGCCATGACAAGTGCCGACAATGATGATGGCATCGGCGTAACACTCTTTGCAGGCCAGGCAGAGGTCTTTACATCCGGCAACGATCTCAAAGATTTTCTCGCTGTTGCAACCGGGGCAGAACATGGTGGCGAAGTGGGAGAATTTCTGCTGGCCCTTGCAACTGGCAAGAAACCGCTGGTCGCTGCTGTGGATGGACTTGCGGTTGGCGTCGGCTGCACCATGCTGCTTCACTGCGATATGGTTTTTGCCAGTACCCACGCCTGGTTGCAGACCCCGTTTGTCGACCTCGGACTGGTCCCAGAAGCCGCCTCCAGCCTGTTGGCCCCACGTTTGATGGGGCCGCAACGAGCGTTTGAATTGCTGGTCCTTGGGAAACATTTTGATGCGCAACATGCTGAATCAGCAGGATTGGTCAATGAAGTTATGGCCCCTGAAGACCTTGAATCGAGAGCCCTGGAGGTTGCCACCCGGCTGGCCAACAAACCGCCACAGGCTTTGGAACTCTCACGTGAATTGATCCGCGGCAGTCGTGATCAGATCGTTGAGCGCATTCATCTGGAAAGCAAATATTTCTCCGAACGACTTAAGTCCGATGAGGCACGCAATGCCTTTATGGCCTTCATGCAAAAAGGATCGTCCAAATAGCGGTCTGGACTATCGAAAGATCGATCTGGATGCCTTGGTCGGTTTTTTCGTAAACAGCGCGACAATCTCGATATGGGGTGAATGCACAAACTGGTCGATAGGAGTGACCTGTTTCAGGCTATAGCCTCCGTTGATCAGGATCGCCGCATCTCGCGCAAGAGTAGCAGGATTGCAGGACACATAGGCCAGACTGCGAATGTCAGTCCCTGCAATCTCGTGAACCTGCGCTTCTGCGCCTGCCCTTGGTGGATCAAGGCACAGGCCATCAAACACCTTCAACTCACTCGCAGTTAACGGCAGCGCGTGCAAATCGCGTTGCTGTGTAGTGATGGCCTTCAGCCCGCTCGTCCCTGTTGCTGAGCGCAATGCGTCCAAAGCATCTCCTTCCATTTCCACTGCATGGAGTTTTGACCGTTCTGCCAGTTGCAGTGAAAATGTCCCGCTGCCGCAAAACAAATCCGCGACTGACTTTCGGCCGTTCAGATGCTTGCACACCAAAGAAGCCATTTCCTGCTCCGCAGTACTCGAGGCCTGAAGGAACGAGCCGGACGGGATCGCAACTTTGGCACGGCCAAAAGTGACAACGGGCCTTTCCCTTTCGAATATGACCTCCCTGTTGACACT
>JBPCWM010000265.1:0-7116 GCA_051009515.1 Rhizobiaceae bacterium
GGTGTGCGACGCGCAGGAGCTTGAACTGGCTCAGCCTTTAATTGGCGGCGCCTTGTAACCCTTTGGTGGCCACCAGGCGTCAAAGTCTTCCGGCTTGGGCAATCCCAGTTCCTCGGCAGTCTTTACCTCGGCACCGATCTGGTCCTGGAACCGGTTGAAAATGTCAACCGTGATAGATTCCATCAAGGCGCCTTCACGGTCGGCAGCTTCGCCGATCTTGATGTCTGATTGGAAATGCTTGGCCTTCATCATTGCCATGAATGACTCCGAGCTGGCTGCCGCCTTGAACCCGTCAGCAAGGGCTTGCATGACTTCGGGCGGCAGTGTGCGCGGTACCATGAAGTTGTAAGTGGCTCCAACTGGCAGAATCTTGCGGCTTTCCGGCAAAACAGTCGCGATGGACGGCATGACCGTACCATTGTCGAGTTTGATGTCTTCTGCGCTGGTCTGACAGATATTGCGAAGCTCTCCAGCCCGGACAAGGTCAATGTGCTCATGGACACCACCACCGGCAATGTCGGTTTCACCCTGCAGTCCGGCGAGCGTTGCTGGCTTGCCGCCTTTGTAAGGAACGTATTTTAGCTCGATACCAGCAATATTAGCGACGATCAGAGCAAGCTCGTGCCATACGCCGCCTGTGCCCGATGTTGAAATGGAAACCGAACCGGGTTTGGCCTTGGCTGCTGCAATCACATCGTCAAACGTTTTGAATGGCGAATCGGCACGCACAGACCAACTGGCCAGTGCATTGGCGGCTTTCATCGGCACCCAGTCTTCCCATGGAACGAAATCGGCATGGCCGAGCACGCGCACAAACCTGTTGTAATTGGCGCCACCCAGAACTGTGTATCCATCCGGACGTGCTGCACCGACGAATTGCGTGGCTACACCACCAACCGCGCCGGGCTTGTTGATGACGTTGATGGTCCAACCCTGGGCTTTGGCCATTTCTTCTGCCAGTTTACGCATAATCGTATCGGTGCCACCGCCGGCTCCATACATGACGACCACAGTGATTGGACGTGAGGGGAAGGATTGTGCAAAGGCGCTTCCCGGCATTGTGATTTGCAGGGCTGCCATTCCGGCCCCTGCCGCTGCGAGGAACTCGCGGCGATCTAGTTTTTTCTTGTCTGACATTCATAGTCCTCCTTTTGGTAATATCGTACCTGTCAGTCTGTATCTGCCGCTCTGCTATGAGCGGTTCTCTTTCGATCCCTTGTAATTATTGGCTTCCAGAAACGAGGTTACTTCGGGCTCGACATCCGTTTCCATGAAGGCGTTCCATCTGTTGTTGAAGCCGAACAGGGCGATTACTGCACCGATTTCGACAATCTGGGCGTTGGAATAATGTTTCTTCAGTTCCGCCATATCCTCAACAGATGCTTGGGAGGGGCATTGTCCTCCCGTCAAGGCAACGCGCAAGGCGGCCCTTTCTGCATCGCTGAAGACGGGGGAGGTTTCAAATTCCCAGATGTGATCAAGTTTTTCCTGGCTTACACCATTGTCCGCGCCATTTTTGAACGTGTGGGCAGAGCAATAGGTGCAGCCATTGGACAGGCTGGTGACGTGGGCCACCATCCAGCGCAGGGCAGGGTCCACCGTCCCGTCAGGATTGCGCACAACAGCGCGTATCAATCCCAAAACGGCATTGGCAATCTCGGGTCGGTGAGACAGAGTCAGCATTGAATTGGCAGTAAAGCCTGTTGCGGATGCCAGCCATGAAATTTCATCCGTTGCGTCGGTGGAATCGCTACTGGGCACTGGTGGGACATGCGGCATTTCAATTCCTCCCTTGTCGCGGAAGCCGTTCAGATGCAGGCTCCGCCCCTTCTGCGGGTTTGTTCCCTATTGCTATCCGGTTGCCAGTAGGCCCCGGTCTCTCTTGTTCTCCGATGCGGAGCGACAATCATTACTCACGAATATATTGGTCAACCAATAAGTTGTAAATTCCTGACATGTGACCATTCAACACGATAAATCGACTATCTGCAAAGAAATTCGCGAAAAATACGTAAAAATTCAAAAATTTTTCAAACAAATGTGGATTATTGGTCAACCAATAATGCTGAGATCGAGTAATCAGGCCGCACGTTTATACATCAATCAAAACCTGATTGATGTCGATGCACTCATGCATCCAGACCTCAGCGCAAAACAAAATTTACACCGAGTCTATCGTAACCGTGCGCCTGTCCTCCGCGCTTTGGGCTATGGCTTCCAGCACTTCGATATTGTGAACCATCTGCTCAAAAGTGAAGGCATATGCGGCAACACCTTGGGCAGCTGCGCAAAATGACTCGATGTTTTCTCTCACCGCATCGGTCCACTCGTATTCTTTTTGATCGATTGGCTTGCCGGTTTGCGCAGTCAGAACACGCACGATGCCGTCTGGCGTATCGGGATGGCTGTCATTGAGAACCTCGACCCACTTATCTGTGCCAAAGACATGCATTCGGATAAAGTGAGGTGTTTTCAAAATGGCGCTAAGTGTCGCGGTCATACCCTCCTTGAATCCCAATTGCACGGTTACAATATCGCCGGTTTCCCACCCCAGTATCCGGTCTGCGGTCATGGCCTGTACTGTTTCCACACGTCCGAAAAACGATATCAACAAGTCTGTGAGATGAATGCCCATAGCAGTCATGCCCGCTGCGGGTGCAACCTTTTTCAGGGTGCGCCAGTCGCCTTTGGGCACATGGGCCAGTTTGTCATGGCTGAAGGCAGCTTCGGCATGCATGATGGTGCCCAGCGAATTGGCCTCTGTGTCGATCTTGAGTTGCTTCATTGCCGGTTCAAATCGGCGCTCATGACCAATGCCCAATTGTACATTGGCTTTTTTGCAGGCCTCTACAGAGCGCCGAGCGCTGGCGGCTGTCAACCCTAGAGGTTTTTCACAAAACACATGCTTGCCGGCTTCGGCACATTGAATAACTTGCTTTTCGTGCAACAGATTGGGTGTAGTCAGAATCACTGCGTCCACTTCGTCCAGGGCCAGCGGTTGGGAGAGGTCGGTCCAAATCCGGAGTCCCATGTCTTCGATGGCAGAATGATTGGACTCCATTGGCTCAACAATGCCTGCCACATGGATTGAGTCATGCCCTTTCAGGCGCGATGCGATGTGTTTCCCCCACCAGCCAAATCCTGCAATGGCGACAGTAAAGGGTGATTTGACTGTCATCAGATCGCATCTCCCAGGGTCAGAAACTGTCCTTTGTGAAATACCAATGGTTGTCGGTTGGAACTGCGGAAATTGAACACCCGGCCAATATAGATTTCGTGATCACCGGCGGGAATGCGGGCTTCGGTCTGACATTCAATCGTCGCAGCCGCAGCGCTCAATATGGGAACCCCGTCCACTCCGGCCTGCCAGTCAACAGAACCAAACTTGTCGTCGGAAGGACGCGCAAAATGTAGCGCCAAGTCCTTTGAATCTGCGCACAAAATGTTGATTGCGAAGGAAGGATGGTCGCGAAATGCCGAAAGGCTTGGTGCCTGTAAGTTGATGTTCCAGGCCACAAGCGGCGGGTCGAGTGAGACTGAAGAAAAAGAATTGGCGGTCATACCCACAGGTGCATCCATATGGCCTCGTGTTGTCACGACTGTCACTCCCGTGGCGAAGTGACCAAGGGCATTTCTAAGCTCTCGTGCGTCCATCGCCTGCGCTTCATCTATTTTGGCGTGTGCGTTCATTTCCAATGGTTTCCTCCAGCAGGTCGCCTCTTCGACGCGGGACAAGCTACAGACCTTATTGCGATCGGTCCAAATCTACAACTTATGTATTATTATGCCATCCATCAGATTTGGTTATGCGGCTGGTCAAATTACGATATAAGCAAAAACGATATCTTGCATAACTAAATATCATTTTTCATATTGGAAACACTTGGCTCATACATAGGTTTTGCGTTTTCAAAACCAGAGGATTCCCGTGAAGCTTTCATTTTTCACCATGCCCATTCACCCTTTGGGGAAACCAATTGCACAAAGCCTGCGAGAGGATCGCGAAGCGTTCTTGCTGGCTGATCAGTTGGGCTTTGCAGAAGCTTATTGCGGAGAGCATACAACGGACCAAGCGGAAATCATTACGTCGACTGTCGCCTTTCTGGCCAGCCTTGCTTACGAAACCAAAAACATCACGTTGGGGACTGGAACCGTCAATCTGCCTAATTCCCATCCTGCCCGCGTTGCCGGCGAAGTGGCCATGCTTGACCATATGCTGGAGGGGAGGCTGAATTTCGGGATATCACCCGGGGGCCTTATGTCTGATGCGGAAGTTTTCGGTAATCTGGACAAGGACCGCAACGCTATGTTTGTCGAATGCATCGATATGGTGCTGAAAATTTGGGAAAATGAAGCCCCGTATGACCTTGAGGGAGAGTTTTTCAACGTATCAACACGTCGTACGATGATGCTGGATATTGGGCAGGGGGAGATCATGCGCCCTTTTCAGAAGCCCTATCCACAAATCGTGGGCACAGTTGTTGCACCATATTCAAAAGGAGTGACAGCCATGGCTGCCCGAGGATGGGAGCCGATCTCCGCGAATTTCCTTTTGCCCAAATGGGTCGCGACTCATTGGCCAAATTATGTCGAAGGCTGCGCACAGGCCAATCGCCCCGCCGACTATGCTAATTGGCGTGTTGCAAAAAATATCTGTGTTGCAAAAGATCAGGCCACGGCGAAAAGATATGCCCGTGATCCCCGTAGCCCATATGTATTATACTATAGTAGCCTGTTTACAAAGCTCGCGAACGGCGGTCGTTTGAACCTGTTCAAAGAGGATCAGGACATGCCGGACGAGGATGTTACCCTGGACTATGTGCTGGATCGCCTGGTGATTTATGGAGATCCTTCAAGCGTTACCGAACAGATTCTTGAATTTCGCGAAACAACCGGTCCTTTTGAGCATCTGGTTTATGCTGGTCATGACTGGACTGATTATGATCTTGGACGCGAGTCCATGATACTGATGGCCGAACAGGTCATGCCCAAATTGCGGGATGCGACCGGCACCTGATTGGATGGAACAAGCCCGACTGAATTGAAACGTCGGGGCGTTCCGGCCTTAAACATCACATCAATTCCAAACGAGGAAACACAGTGGTAGTCATCAAGGAAAAGCCCATCTGGAAGTTCAAGATCACGGGTGGACAACAATCTTCCACTCAGTCAGTGGTAAATGCGCGGGGCAAGTCGGCAATCATTGACGAACCCCTGCAGAGAGGTGGTACCGATGAAGGCCCCATGCCGGTTGAGTACGTCTTCATGGGTCTGTTGGGCTGCACGCATGTGATTTCAAACAAGCTGGCAAAGGCCAATGGCATCAGTTTTTCATCCATGGACATCGACATCGAAGTGACCATGGACAGTCACGGAACACGTTTGATCAACCCCATTGACGTGCCATTTCCCGAAGTCACCTTGTTGATCAGGGCTGATTATGAGGGGCCACGTGAGGGGGCCATGCGGGTGGTGGAAAAATTACGCGACCATTGCGCTGTGTCCAAAATGTTGCAGGAATCCGGCACAAAAGTCGTCGAGCACTGGACCTTGAACGGGGAAGAAATCCGGAACTGACAATCAGCATGATCCGTGCATTGATCCACAGAAACTGAAATTGGCGCAGATGAGTGATCTTCCCCAAATCATGGTTGCCCCCAATGGGGCGCGGCGGACCCGGCAAGATCACCCGGCTCTACCCATCACTATTGAACAAACGGTCGAAACAGCCAAAGCCTGTTTTGTCGCCGGGGCAGGGGGTATTCATGCCCATGTCCGCGATGGGCAGGGATCGCACACGCTCGATTCCGGCCTCTATCGTGAATTGCTGGCTGAACTGAATCGGGCCGTCCCGCAAATGTTGGTCCAGATCACAACCGAGGCAGTGGGCGTTTATTCTTCTGACCAGCAGATGAAATTGGTTAGTGATCTGCAGCCCGCCCATGTTTCCATAGCCATGCGCGAAATCACGCAGGGGCAGAGCGAAGCCGAACTTTCCAGATTTTTCAATTGGGCCGCGGAGGCTGGAATACAGGTCCAGCATATATTGTACGCGCCGGAGGAAATCCAAAAATTTGCCCGGCTCGTGGAAGCCGGAATAATCCCGGTCGAGAGACTGGAAACAATACTGGTGCTTGGTCAATATGGCATCGCCCGCGATAGCCAGCCAGATGACCTTTCCGCCTACAGGCATGAGTTCAAGGGCGCATTGTCGGGTTCGGGTTGGTGCGTCTGCGCATTTGGGCGCAACGAAACGGCCTGTTTGATGCGCGCGATCAAGGAAGGTGGCAAGGCCCGCATTGGCTTTGAAAATAATCTGATTGATGCAGATGGGTCGTTGTCTCCATCCAATGAAGCGCGCGTTAGAGAACTTGTTGCTGCGCTGGCAGCAGACGGAGTGCCGGGATCGTCATCCGCCCCATGAGCGTGATGTTCAACATTCTTGCCCCGGTCATGCTGATTACCGCAATCGGCTATATTTTGGGCAGGATGTCCATCGGCTTGCAGTCGCGTACCCTGGGAAATCTGGTAATCCTTGTTGCTACCCCTTCACTGGTTTTTCATACCAATGTCACGGCAGACATAGGCAAGGAATCCCTGTCTGACTTGTTGATGGCCGCAGCCCTGTGCCTGACCATTTCGGGTTTGATTGCATTTATGGCGCTCAAACTGGCTGGCAGTTCGCCACAAAGCTATCTTCCCAGTCTGATGTTTCCGAATTCCGGCAATCTTGGTTTGCCGCTGGTCGTTCTGGCATTTGGCACTTTGGGCACGCAGATGGGAATTTCCTATTTTGTCGTAGTGGCGCTGATCCAACATTCTCTCGGATTGGCGATAGCCTCTGGTGGTTTTCGTATCGGAGAACTGGCGCGCCAACCGCTGGTCTATTCGGTGGCGCTGGTTCTACTGGTTATGGTCACGGGTATGGAAGTGCCTCAGGTCATATTGACCACTACCAAGATGCTGGGCGACATGATGATTCCGGCTATGCTCATTCTACTTGGCATTTCACTGGCCACGCTCAAGGTTACAGATTTGAAAGTGGCAGCCGCGCTGGCGGTTGCCCGTCTGGTGATTGGGTTGATATCGGCAATTGCGGTGATCAAACTGCTGGAC
>JBPCWM010000266.1:0-2680 GCA_051009515.1 Rhizobiaceae bacterium
GACCCAGGCCGAGCCTTTGCAAAACTGTCGTTAATACTGGATGCAAAAAGAGCCTCCCAACCCTTGCTTGACGTCAGACAGACCTCTCATCGTGCCTTTATCAAGGCTAGGCGAAGGAAACCCCGGCTGTAAACAGTGCGTCGGCACATATTTGTCATAATCACACGGATTCTTTATAGTTGCGACACCGGCTGAATTGCATTTTTGCCCATCGTGTGTTTCGCTAAAGGGCAGGATTCAGGCAATGGCCGTGGACTCCAAAAAATTTATCAATGGGAGAAACTAAATGCGCGATATGAAAAAACTGTTTGTCAAACAGCAGACAGAAAAATTCGCAAGTGGCGGGATCAACCGCCGTCAGTTCATCACGTCAATGGTGGCAGCCGGCGTGGTTCTGCCCACAGCCATGACCATGGCTGGTGAAGTATTGGCTGCAACACCAAAGAAGGGTGGCAAACTGCGTCATGGTACAGGTTATGGAGGAACAACCGATACTCTTGACCCGTCCACATCCACCAATGGATTTTCGCAAAACGTGCTCTACACGCGTGGCAACCACCTCACAGAAGTGGGCAATAATGGTACCCTGCGCCCCGAGCTTGCGGAAAGTTATGAATCAGCAGACGGCGCTGCCAAATGGATTTTCAACCTGCGCAAGGATGTGACCTTCCACAATGGCAAGACCCTTACTGCCGATGACGTGATTGCGACTTACAATTACAACCGTGGTGAAGATTCAAAATCGGCGGCCAAGGGTTTGCTGACTTCCATCAAGGACATCAAGAAAGATGGCGACAATCGCGTGATCTTCGAACTGGAAGGCGGAAATGCCGATTTCCCTTATATCGTCAGTGACTATCACCTGATGATCATGTCTGCCGATGACGATGGAAATATTGACGCCACACAGACGGATAACTCCACTGGTGGTTACATTGTTCAGCAGTATGAGGCGGGTGTGCGCGCAACATTCAAGCGCAATCCGAATTATTGGAAAGAAGGCAATGCCCATTTCGATGAAGTGGAAATCCTGCCCATCCTCGATCCAACCGCACGTCAGAGCGCGATCATGAATGGCGATGTTGATTTAATCGACAATGTTGACCCAAAAACCGTTTCATTGCTGGCGCGTGTGCCCATCGTTGAGATCTTGGAGACAACCGGTACACAACACTACACATTCCCGATGCGGTTGGATGTTGATCCATTCGGCAGCTACGACCTGCGCATGGCCTTGAAATTTGCCATCAAGCGTCAGGAACTGGTGGATAAGGTTCTGCTTGGTCATGGCGTTGCCGGAAATGATGTTCCGGTGAATGCAGCCATGCCGTTCCTCAATACAGAACTTCCGGTTCATGAATTTGACGCTGAAAAAGCAGCTATGCACTACAAGAAGTCTGGTCATTCCGGACCGATCAAACTGTCGGTGGCTGACGCAGCCTTTGCCGGTGCTGTAGATGCCGGACAGCTGATTGCGGCGTCCGCCAAGGAAGTGGGTATTGAAATCGAACTGGTGCGCGAGCCCAATGATGGTTACTGGTCAAACGTGTGGAACAAAAAAGGCTGGTGTGCCTGTTACTGGGGTGGTCGCCCGACCCAGGACTGGATGTATTCCTCAGCCTATACAGAAGACACCAAGTGGAACGACACAGCCTGGAAAGGTACAGAAGCTGCCAAACGCTTCAATGAGGTTGTTGTGGCAGCTCGGTCTGAAACCGACGAGACCAAGCGTCAGGCGCAGTATTTTGAAGCCCAAAAGCTGCTTCAGGACGACAGTGGAGCTATCGTTGCCATGTGGGCCAACTTTATCCACGCCCACAGCAAGCAACTCACCCACGGTCCCGATGTGGCGGCGAACTGGGTCAACGACGGAAACAAGATTTCCGAACGCTGGTGGTTTGCATAAGCTGAAGGCATTGGTTTTAAGGAGTTCAGAGGGCGGCTGGTTAACCAGCCGCCCTTTTTGTTTGGTTCGTAAGACTGGCAATCAGCGGTGCCTCGGCATTGGCCGTTCTGAGGCGAGGCGTTTTTTGAGGACACGCTCACGCCACAAGACAAACAAACCGGACACAAGGATCATTGAAATGCCTGTCCAGGCCCAGATATCCGGCCATTCGCCAAATATCGTGATGCCCCAGAGCAGAGCCAATACAAGGGCAAAATATTCAAATGGCGCAATCAGCGCCGCCTCGCACAACCGATAAGCCTGGGTGATGGCATATCCCCCAGCAGCGCTGGCCAGACCGACTGTGCCCATGACCAGCAGATCTTGCATCGGCGGCATGACCCACTGCCGGGTCAGGAATTCGATTGAGGGATGGCTGGAAGTTGCAAAACGCCCGTCTCCTGCGACAAGGCCAATAGTAAGGCTAACCACCAGAAACACCACATGTGTGTAGAAGGCCATAGTGGAAGCTTTCTCGATGCGCCCCATGTAGCGTGTCAACATATGCAAGGTGGCATAGGCAACTGCAGCCAGCGCGGGAAGGATGGCTGCAATCTGGAACGCATCGGTTCCGGGTCGCATTATGATCGCAGCGCCAACCAAGCCCGCGACTACTGCAATCCATCGTTGAATGCGCACCTGCTCTTGCAGAAAAATCACAGAAAACAGCGTGATCACGAGTGGTGATATAAAGAAGATTGCTGTGGCTTCCGACAGGGGCAGGGCGGCCAGCCC
>JBPCWM010000267.1:0-6718 GCA_051009515.1 Rhizobiaceae bacterium
CCAGAAGCCTGTTTTCCCGAATGGCTAAAATCCGTTCTGCGGTTGCTACCAAAGCCACAATCAATGGTTGTTGGGCGGCAAATATCTCGGCTGGTAATTCCACGCCGGGCACCAGAGGAATATTTATAGTCTTGTAGCCGCGTTGTGCCAGATAAATGCTCGTTGGAGTTTTGGAAGTGCGGCTGATACCAATGAGAATAATATCTGCCTCTTCAATATCATCCGGCAGATTGCCATCATCGTGAGCCATTGAGAATTGAACCGCCTCCAGCCGCTCAAAATATGTTTCATCTAGGGCATGTTGTGCTCCTATCGTTCCCGACATTTTGTCACCCAGAAACGAATCAAACACTCGCGTAACCGGTTCCAGAACATTTACGGCAGGGATGCCCATGGCACTGCATCGCTGCTTGAGAAACTGTTCCAATTCCTGATCAACCATGGTGTAGAGGACTATACCGGGGGAGGCCTCGGCTTCATTCAGCGCCTTCTCTAGTTTTGCCTTGTCACGCACCATTGAGGTGACATGTTCAACTGCTCGCCATTTTCTATATTGCGCAGCAGCTGCCCGACCGGTGGTACTCAACGTTTCTCCAGTCGAGTCTGAAATCAGGTGTAGGTGAAAAAAGGATTTCTTGGAAACCCGCTCCCTTGCTCGCTGGATCCATCTCTTCATTGCTCGGCCTGAGTTTGCATTATAGCTGTGGGCCAATGTGGAGAAGTCTGATCAAAATGAAAAGGTTTGGATTTTGTGCCCTGTTCACCAGAAATTATGCACAAATTGGAATCCGGGAACATTGTTTTCCCCAGTGAATAAGAACCGGGGTTAATAATTTGTTAAACATTTTCCAAAGCTTCAAAATCGAGAGGATTTCCGCAGCGAGCTGAAATCGCTTTATGAATTGCATTTGTCCCCAAAATTTTGCACAGGTAGATAATACAGTGATCAAGAATTGCCTCGGTAGAGAAACCACCCAAATTGTGAATTGGTTAAAATTCCCTTAATTCACAGACTCTAATAATAAGAATATACGCTGACAGACGAAATTTATGTATGTCGACAGTGTGGAAAGCTAGTGAACATGACATCCACCAAGCGATCTCTCTTGAGTGTTATGGATGGAGACGTCCTGATCCCCCCGCCAATTTGGATGATGCGACAGGCGGGAAGATATTTGCCAGAATATAAGGAAACACGAGCCAGGGCTGGCGGGTTTCTAAACTTGTGCTATACGCCGGAATTGGCGGTGGAAGTCACCCTGCAACCCATCAAGCGATTTGGCTTTGATGCGGCTATATTGTTTTCAGATATCCTGGTTATTCCTGACGCTCTTGATCTTGGTGTGCGCTTTGAAGAGGGGCGTGGACCTATCGTGGAAACGGTCGACCACGAACGAATTGGCAAGTTGAGTAGTAAAAATGTTATTTCCCATCTGTCGCCGGTTCTGGAAACAGTCTCCCGTTTGCGGGAAGATCTACCCCCAGAAACGACTTTGCTGGGTTTTTGCGGTGCTCCCTGGACAGTGGCAACCTACATGATTACCGGACATGGGACCCCTGATCAGGGACCGGCACGGCAGTTTGCCTTGAATGATCCTGTCGCCTTTACCAAACTGATGGATGTTCTGGTCGATGCCTCTTCAAAATATCTGATTGCTCAACTCAAAGCAGGAGCTGATGCCGTACAGATTTTTGATTCATGGGCTTCTGTGCTTGATGAGGATCAGTTTGATAAATGGTGTATTGAACCTGTCCGTCGGATCGTTGCTGCTGTGCGCAGCGAAATACCAGACGCTCGGATCATTGGGTTTCCGAAAGGGGTAGGGGCATTTTATGAAGGTTATGCTGCCCGGACTGGGATAAGCATGCTGGGTTTGGATTGGACGCTTCCAATGACGTTTGCCAGGAAACTGCAGCAAGAGGTTCCAATTCAAGGTAATCTTGATCCAAAACGCCTTATTGCTGGTGGTGCAGCTCTGGATGCCGGTGTGGATATGATATTGGAAAAAATTGGGGACGGACCGCTTGTGTTTAACCTGGGCCACGGAATTACCCCAGAAACTCCAATAGAACACGTAGAACAGATGGTGCGGCGAGTACGGCGAGTACGGCGATAGGGCTGTGGGCTGAGACTAACAAGGTAGAATTTCTACAGGACGAGTAAGATGGATCTATGGATCAAGAGCCTGCATGTGATTTCGGTGATCTCCTGGATGGCGGCGCTGTTATATTTGCCACGGCTTTTTGTGTATCATTGCGAGGCTGAGTCCGGCTCTCTACAGTCAGACACCTTCAAGGTGATGGAGAGGAGACTTCTCAAGGCAATTGCGACACCGGCGATGATTGCAACCTGGATATTCGGTCTCTGGTCGGCCAGTTTGTATGACAGCTGGCAGGAAATTTGGTTTTTGGTCAAATTTGCCTGTGTGGTGGTGATGACCTTCATGCATTTTACCTATGCAAGAAATGTCAAGGAATTTGGCGAAGACCGCAATCATCGTACGGCCCGATATTTTCGCATTGTCAATGAAATACCAGCCGTATTGATGATAGTCATCGTCATAATGGTTATCGTGAAACCTTTTTAGGCGGCAGCAAGTTTTGAAAAAAAGCTTGCAGATTTGCTGCAAGAAGCCTATTGGCAAGGAAATCAGTTGTGCTGCGCCCGTTCAGGGTCCCTTCCTATCAGCATGAAGTCTTTCAAATTCAGATCGATCTTCCCGTTTTGCGGACTGGTAATTCCCATTAGCAGGCCTTCATATCTGCCCGGATTAACAAGTTGGACGTTCATATGGAACAAATGAAACTTCAGGATTTAAAAGAGAAATCTCCAAAGGATTTGCTGTCTTTTGCCGAAGAAATGAATGTGGAAAATGCCAGTACCTTGCGTAAGCAGGAGCTGATGTTTGCCATCCTCAAAAGTCTCGCAGAACAGGAAGTCGAGATTATTGGCCAAGGTGTAGTAGAGGTGTTGCAGGATGGTTTCGCATTTCTGAGATCCCCCGGTGCCAACTACCTGCCAGGACCGGACGATATCTACGTCTCTCCATCACAACTTAGGAAATTCTCCCTGCGCACTGGTGATACTGTCGAAGGACCAATCAGAAGTCCTCAGGAGGGTGAACGTTATTTTGCTCTACTTAAAGTCCATAGTGTCAACTTTGATGACCCGGAAAAAATTCGCCACAAAGTTCATTTTGATAATCTGACACCGCTTTATCCAGAAGAACGTTTCCATATGGAAATTGATGATCCGGAAGCCAAGGATCTCTCTGCAAGGGTTATCGATCTGGTCGCACCTTTGGGCAAAGGTCAAAGGGGATTGATTGTTGCGCCACCGCGAACCGGTAAGACGGTGCTGCTGCAAAATGTCGCCCATTCCATCGCAACCAATCATCCAGAAGCCTACCTCTTGGTGCTGTTGATCGATGAACGACCTGAAGAAGTGACTGATATGCAGCGTTCAGTGCGTGGCGAGGTGATTTCGTCTACGTTTGATGAACCAGCGACACGACACGTCCAGGTTGCTGAAATGGTCATTGAAAAGGCAAAACGACTGGCTGAACACGGTCGAGATGTGGTCATTTTGCTTGATTCCATAACGCGGTTGGGTCGTGCCTACAACACAACTGTGCCGTCCTCTGGCAAGGTTCTCACTGGTGGTGTGGATGCCAACGCCTTGCAGCGTCCCAAGCGCTTTTTCGGTGCTGCCCGGAATATTGAAGAAGGTGGATCGCTGACCATTATTGCGACTGCCTTGATTGATACGGGAAGTCGGATGGATGAAGTCATCTTTGAGGAATTTAAAGGAACTGGTAACTCGGAAATTGTGCTTGATCGCAAAGTAGCTGACAAACGCACATATCCGGCCATGGATATTCTGAAATCAGGCACGCGTAAGGAAGATTTGCTTATTGAAAAGGCTGATCTGCAGAAAATCTTTGTATTGCGGCGTATCCTCTCCTCCATGGGAAATACCGATGCTATCGAGTTCCTGATCGACAAACTGAAGCAGACAAAGAATAATGCCGAATTTTTCGATTCCATGAACACTTGAGTCAGGCGAAACGGGTTTCGATTCGGATGTGAACCGAAATTTGGAGCATAAGGTTGTGACCGATACAATATTTGCTCTATCTTCCGGTTCGTTGCCCAGCGGTGTCGCTGTGGTTCGGATATCCGGACCCCAAGCCGCGGATATTGCTAAACGAATTTCTTCTGTTTGGCCTGAACCGGGCTTGCTGCGTCTGTCTAAGCTGACTGATCCGAAAGCGGGCGAGCTTCTTGATCGTGGTATGTTTGTCCGGTTTGAGAGCCCGAACTCTTTCACTGGAGAAGATGTAGCTGAATTCCACTGTCATGGTGGCCGCGCAACCGTCTCAAGATTGCTGGATGTGTTGGGTAATTATCCGCACTGCCGATTGGCTGAAGCTGGAGAATTTTCGAAACGGGCCTTTGAAAACGGCAAAATGGATTTGACCGAAATTGAAGGATTGGCCGACCTTCTCGCTGCAGAAACAGAGACCCAACGTCAACTGGCTCTGAACCAGTCATCGGGTAGCTTGCGGGAGAAATACGAAGATTGGCATGCTGAGATAACCCATTGTCGCGCCATGATGGAAGCAGAATTTGATTTTTCAGACGAGGAAGATGTTCCAGAGCAGATCAGCAATACGATTTGGGAGAGAGTGTCAAATCTAAAGTCTAAATTGCAATCTCATCTTGATGATGCACGCCATGGGGAGATTATTCGCGATGGCTTCCGCATAGTGCTTATGGGTCCACCGAATGCTGGTAAATCCAGCCTGCTGAATGCCCTGGCACGACGCGACATAGCCATCGTTACCTCTGTGGCCGGTACCACGCGTGATCTATTGGTATCCGCTCTGGATATAGATGGTATCAAAGTTCTGGTGACTGACACGGCTGGAATTCGCTGCACGCAAGATGAAGTCGAACTGGAGGGTATAAATCGGGCAACCAGGGCCAGCCAACTGGCGGACTTGATACTGTGGCTACAACCTGCAGGAGAGCCGGTGTCTTCCGATATCCCGGACAATGCAGTGCTGGTCAGGTCCAAGGGAGATCTGCTGGATGATCTCGCGGCTAACGATGAATTAATTATAAATACTGTGACTGAGAATGGCCTTGTTGGTTTGCTGGACTACTTAAAAGTACGTCTGAGCGAGATTTCCATATCTGATCACGAGCCATTGATAACCCGGAAACGACATCGCATTGCCATAGAAGCCGCGCTCGCTGCTCTGGAAGAAAGTTCAAGAACTGGTTTGCTGCCCGAATTGCGGTCAGAATCTCTGCGGATTGCCAGCGACAGGTTAGGCGTTCTGATTGGGCGGGTAGATGTGGAAGACCTATTGGATGTGATATTTGCCGAATTCTGCGTCGGAAAATGATACATGCAATGATTCACGTGAAACATCTGTCTGGTTTTCGCACGATCATTGTTTCACGTGAAACAGTCTTTGACGCTGATGGTCGATCAACATATATGATTTGCAATTGCCCCAAAAGGTCAGAGGTGCGAAATGGCTGATAGCAAGTATGATGTGGTGGTCGTCGGTGGTGGTCATGCCGGAACAGAGGCAGCGGCGGTTTCTGCGCGCATGGGTGCCAAGACAGCCCTGGTGACTCTGAGTAAGGAAACTATTGGAACCTTATCGTGCAATCCAGCCATTGGGGGCCTCGGTAAAGGACACCTTGTGCGCGAGATCGATGCACTCGATGGTCTCATGGGCTGGGTAGCTGACCAATCGGGTATCCAGTTTCGTATGCTGAATCGAAAAAAGGGCCCGGCCGTTCAGGGTCCGCGCAGCCAAGCTGACCGAAAATTGTACAAGCAAGCAATGCAGGCGAAACTGGCTCACCAAGCTAATTTAGACATAGTAGAGGGCGAAGCAGCGAAACTTCTCCGTGATGGCGGTGGCATTTCCGGTATATTATTGGCAGATGGGCGAGAAATATCAGCAGCGGCGATTGTCCTAACCACAGGCACATTCTTGAGAGGCCTCATTCATATTGGTGAAAAAACCATTCCTGCTGGTCGCATGGGTGAAAAACCTGCGATCTCTATGGCCGAATCACTGGATGATCTGAAGCTTCCCCTTGGGCGTCTAAAGACCGGTACGCCCGCGCGCCTGTCTTCAAAATCAATAAACTGGGACATCCTGGAAATGCAACCGGCAGACGATCCGCCGGTTCCGTTCTCGACCCTTACCGATAAAATCACTGTGCCACAAATTGAATGTGGCATCACCCGCTCAACACCTAGAACGCATGACATAATCAGGGAAAATGTCCATTTGTCGGCCATGTATTCTGGACAAATCGAGGGCGTGGGACCCCGTTACTGCCCGTCAATCGAAGACAAAATTGTTAAATTTGGGGAGCGGGATGGCCACCAGATATTCCTCGAACCAGAAGGTCTGGAAGACGATACGGTCTATCCGAACGGGATATCGACATCTCTGCCTGAGAAAGTTCAAGAAGCTTTTATTGCGACCATACCAGGGTTGGAAAATGCGAAAATTCTGCAACCAGGTTATGCCATTGAATATGATTATGTAGATCCAAAGTGCCTCAAACCCACTCTGGAGACTAACGCCCTGTCAGGCCTTTTCCTTGCAGGCCAGATCAACGGGACCACAGGTTATGAAGAAGCTGGAGCTCAAGGTATTGTAGCCGGTGTAAATGCTGCGTC